>JAVEES010000242.1 GCA_030840285.1 Pseudonocardiales bacterium | reverse complement strand
AGCAGTATGAAACCAAGACCGGCCTGGCCGCGACCAGCTTCGGCGGCACCCTGCGGGTGCCCGAGGCGCTGCGGCTGGCCGATGAGGCCCTGATCGCCTGGACCGTGCACGGCTCCACCGGCCGGATCCTGGCCCACGGCGACACCCGCCGGATCGCCACCGCCCCCCAAACCCGCGCCCTGATCACCGCGACCAAGGCTGCAGCTTCCCTGGGCTGTGTCAACGATCTTGGACAGTTGACACAGCCCACAACCAACATGAGGGGTGGCGGCGGCGCAGCGAATCCCGTAGAAGTCAGGCTGGCGCAGCGCCCGCAGCCAGGCTGGCGCAGCGAATCCCGCAGAAGTCCGGTTAGCCATTAGCGTTCGCCACTCGCATGATCATCTGTGACCATTATGGCGTCGCCGCCTGCGCATAGAAACCGCCCCCGTCCGAGATAAGGACGGGGGCGGCACGATTCGCTGCGATGCGCCTTTGTTTACGTTAAGCGCCTGGTTACGCAGTAACCGGAACCAGCGCGATCGCGCGCGTTGTGTTCTGGCAGTTCACAGACTGGCCGGACCCGAGCTGCGTGGCCAGCACGTTGGCGGTGACGCCACAGACGTTCGCCGCGACGTTTGCCGCTGCGGTCACCGGGATCTGAATGGTGGTCGTGTTGTTGTTCAAGAGATTCGTGATTGTCACGTTGACCAGGCCCCCGGTGACGACGGGACCTTGCGCGACCGCGGGCGCTACCGGCGCGACTGCAAGCGTGCCTGCTACAGCGATTGCGGCCAGTGCATTCTTCGTCCTGGACATTTGTCCTCCTTGCTCGATGCCCTCGCTACTTTGTGAGGCATTTCAAAGCTAGCGCTATTACGCATCGATGAAAAGAGAAGGCTGTGAGCGACTAACTGTCGGTTAACGATCGCAAGGACAGCACATTCTCACTTTATTTGAATTAGCAACATAACTGGAATTAACGAATGCGCTAGCAAACGAGCGTCGCGCCGAGCAGCCTAATGACCGCGCGCGATCCATCCGGCCAGCGAAGGCTTTTCACCGCCGATAGAAGTGTTGTCGCCGTGCCCGGTATGAACCACCGTGTCATCCGGCAAGGTGAACAACCTCGACTGTATGGAGTCGATGATGGTTCCGAAGTCGGAGTACGAACGCCCGGTCGCACCTGGACCGCCGCAGAAGAGAGTGTCACCGCTGAACACCGCGGCTAGCTCGGCCGAGTAGTAGCAAACGGCCCCCGGCGCGTGCCCAGGCGTGTGCAGCACCTCCAGCTCGATCCCTGCCACCGCGACCTTGTCACGGTCCGTCAACGGCGTGAACTGCATATCTGGATACGTCTGGCGCCACAGCACCTCATCATCAGGGTGCAGGCGTACCGGCGCCCCGAATCGCTCGGCCACCTCCCGTGCCGCGCCCACATGATCATCGTGGGCGTGGGTGCACAGCACCGCGATCAGCCGTCGGTCGCCGATCAAGCCGGAGATCGCATCGGCGTCGTGCGGCGCGTCGATAACCACGCACTCGCGATCATCGCCGATCACCCACACGTTGTTGTCGACCTCCCAGACCCCACCGTCGAGGCTGAAGGTTCCCGACGTGATCGCGTGGTCGATGCGCGCGGCACCCGACGCCGTCATAGCTCGACCACCGAGCGCAAGACCTGGCCGTGGTGCATCTTCTCGAACGCCGCTTCCACCTCGTCGATCGAAATCGTCTCGCTGACGAAGGTGTCCAGCGGTAGGCGCCCCTGCAGGTAGATATCGATGAGCATCGGAAAGTCCCGGCTCGGCAGGCAATCGCCGTACCAGGACGACTTCAGCGATCCACCCCGGCCGAACACGTCGATCAACGGAAGTTCCAAGGTCAGCTCAGGTGTCGGGACGCCCACCAGCACCACTGTGCCGGCCAGATCTCGTCCGTAGAAAGCCTGCTTGTACGTCTCAGGCCGGCCGACCGCATCGACGACGATATCGGCGCCGAAACCATCGGTGACGGCCCGGATCGCATCGACCACGCCGTCGGTGTCCTGGCCGGTGGAATTGATCGTGTGCGTCGCACCAAGGTCCACCGCGGTTGCCAGCTTGCGATCATCCAGATCGATCGCGATGATCTTGGCCGCACCCGCCAGGCGTGCGCCGGCGACCGCAGCGGCACCTACCCCGCCGCACCCGATGACCGCGATCGAATCCCCGCGGCCTACCGCACCGGTGTTGATCGCGGCGCCGATCCCAGCCATCACACCGCAACCGAGCAGGCCTGCCACCGTCGCGGGCGCCGCTGGATCGACCTTGGTGCACTGACCGGCCGCCACCAACGTCTTGTCGGCGAAGGCTCCGATACCCAATGCCGGCGACAATTCGGTTCCGTCGGTGAGCGTCATCTTCTGGGTGGCGTTGTGGGTGGCGAAGCAGTACTGCGGGCGGCCGCGGCGGCAGGCGCGACATTGTCCACAGACGGCTCGCCAGTTCAGGATGACGAAGTCGCCGGGCTGTACCTCGGCCACACCCTCACCGACCGATTCGACGATCCCGGCGGCCTCATGACCCAGCAGGAACGGGAAATCATCGTTGATGCCACCCTCCCGGTAATGCAGGTCGGTATGGCAGACGCCGCACGCCTGGACCCGTACCACTGCCTCGCCCGGCCCGGGATCCGGAACCACGATGTCGACGAGTTCCACCGGGCTCTGCTTCGAGCGGGCGATGACACCACGGACGGTTTGGGGCATGGCAGGTCCCTCGCTGACTGTCGGGTTGGTCTTCCTGGGAGCGAAAGTCTCCCAGAATCCGGCTCAGCGGTTGGCAGCCGGTATGTAATCGCGCTCGATCGGCCCGGTGTAGAGCTGGCGCGGGCGTCCGATCTTGGTCTGCGGGTCGTTGATCATCTCGTGCCATTGCGCGATCCAGCCGGGAAGCCGGCCGATCGCGAAAAGCACCGTGAACATCTTGGTGGGGAAGCCCATGGCTCGGTAGAGCAGGCCGGTGTAGAAATCCACGTTCGGGTACAGCTTGCGGCTGACAAAGTAATCATCCGACAGCGCGTAGCCCTCGAGCTCGATCGCGATGTCGAGAAGGTCGTCGCGCTTGCCCATCGCCGAGAGCACCTCGTCGGCAGTCTGCTTGATGATCGCCGCGCGGGGATCCCAGTTCTTGTAGACCCGGTGTCCGAACCCCATCAGCTTGACGCCGGGCTCCTTCGCCTTGACCCGCTCGACGAAGCGCTTGACGTCGCCACCGTCGTTGCGAATCGCCTCCAACATTTCGAGTACCGCTGAGTTCGCCCCTCCGTGCAGCGGCCCGAACAGCGCGTTGATCCCCGCCGACACCGAGGCGAAGAGATTGGCGTTGGACGAGCCGACCAGCCGAACCGTCGAGGTCGAGCAGTTCTGCTCGTGATCGGCGTGCAGCATGAAGAGCAGGTCGAGGGCACGCACGACGGCCGGATCAGCCTCATACGGCTCGGCCGGGAAGCCGAAGGTCATTCTGAGGAAGTTCTCGACCAGTCCGAGCGAGTTGTCCGGATAGAGGAACGGCTGGCCTACCGACTTCTTGTAGGCGTAGGCGGCGATCGTCGGCAGCTTCGCCAGCAGCCGGACGGTGGACAGGTCCACCTGCTCGTCGTTGAACGGATCGAGCGAGTCCTGGTAGAAGGTCGACAGAGCTGACACCGCGGAGGAAAGCACCGGCATCGGGTGCGCGTCTCGGGGGAAGCCGTCGAAGAAGCGCTTGAGGTCCTCGTGAAGCAAGGTGTGGCGCTGGATCCGGCCGGTGAAGGCCGCGAGCTCGTCCGGCGCGGGCAACTCGCCGTAGATGAGCAGATATGAGACCTCGGCAAAGGTGGAGTGCGCCGCGAGCTGCTCGATGGGGTAGCCGCGGTAGCGCAGAATGCCGGCGTCGCCGTCGATGTAGGTGATCGAGGAGGAGCAGGACGCGGTGTTGGCGAAGCCGGGGTCGTAGGTAACCAGGTTTGCCTTGGACAGCAGCTTGCTCACGTCGACACCGGGTGCGCCCTCGGTGGCGGGCACGATCGGCAGCGAGAGAGCCTCGCCGACGGGTGGGTGGAATACGGCGGCGTCAGCGCTCGTGGCGGTGTCCGTCATCTCAACGACTCCAAACTTGTTTGCGATTGTCAAACCCTACTGTGCAGGGCTGTGAGCCCAGAAAGCATGCGAACGTGAGAAATACGATGTTCTGAGGAACAGTAAGAGCGCGCTGTGATGCCGGTGTTCGTCGCAGCTCATAACGCCCGGTGACGAGCAGGTGAACTGCGGCCGGTGCTGGCCGCGGGTGGGCCGCCGAACTCAGGCCGGAGCTCGCAACGAGCGGGCCGAGATGATGTAGTGGTCTCATGACTGACAACGACGACCTGTTCGGCGACTCGGTATACGAGTCAGGTGTCGAGGACGCCGAGGACCTCGATCCCGCGGAGAACCTGACCGGCGATGGGCTCGATCTCGACGAGCCGCTGGACACGAGCTATTCGCCGCCCGATTACCGGCCGCGGGCTACCCGTTACGGCACTACGGACCTGGAGCAGGCCGAGGGGGAGCCGCTGGACCTGCGGCTGGCCGAGGAAGAGCCCGACATCCAGCCCGATGACGTGGATGGCTCCGAGCCTGACCCCCGCGCCGGACGGCTGGTGGCTCCCGATGCCGGGGTAGGCCCTGATCTGGAGAAGGATGAGGTCGCCTACGACGCGGGCAAGGCCGGTAGTGCCGCGAGCGCCGAAGAGGCCGCGGTTCACGTCATCGATGAGGACGAAGCCTTCGACGGCGTGCTCGAGTCCGATGACGTGGACGACTGACCCACCGCCGCGTGTCATCGGCGCACCGATGAGTTTCGGCCGTCGCTGACGTTTCATGTTGTGACAGTGTCTCGCCAAGAGTCGCTGCGTATCGCACGACATGAACGGAGGCACCGATGAGCAAGTTGCTCGAGGGCAAGAACGCCATCCTGTACGGCGCAGGTGGCGGCATCGGACGGGGAGTGGCCCGAACCTTCTCCCGCGAGGGGGCTCGAGTCTTCTTGGTCGGCCGGAGTGAGGCGCCGCTGGCCGCGACCGCGCAGGCGATAGCGCAAGACGGCGGAACGGCCGAAGTGGCCGTCCTCGATGCCCTGGACGAGGCAGCGGTCGATTCGCACGTCCGAGAGGTGGTTAGCAGCGCAGGCAGTGTCGACGTGTCCTTCAACCTGATCAGTCGTGGCGACGTGCAGGGCACGGCACTGGTCGACATGCCCGCCGATGATCTGCTCCGTGCGGTGACCAACGGGCTGCGGAGCAGTTTCCTGACGGCCCGGGCGGCAGCGCGCCAGATGATCGAACAGGGCTCCGGGGTGATCCTGCATCTCAATAGCGCGTCAGGGGCCGGCGCGATGCCCGGGATGGGGAGCACCGGTCCGGCCGACGCGGCGACCGAGTCCTTCATGCGCTATCTCGCGGCCGAGCTCGGACCGCACGGTGTGCGGGTGTGCGGCATCTGGACCGCGGGAGTCGTGGAGACCCTCACGACCGAGAAGCTGCGCGAGGTCGGTGGTCCGAACACGCCTGATGCCGCCAGCGTGGTGCAGATGATCGCCGGGATGTCAGTGCTGCGCCGCGCTCCGCGGCTCGCCGATGTCGCCGAGGTGGCTGCGTTCCTTGCCTCCAGCCGGGCCGGCGGAATCACCGGCACCATGACGAACGTGACCAGCGGGCTCGTTCTTCGATGATGAACCCAACAGATGAAGGAGCCAGCCCTGTGAACCTCAAGCTCGAGGTCGTACTCATCCCGGTGACTGACGTGGATCGTGCTAAGGCGTTCTACGCCGAGCAGGTCGGTTTCACGCTGGACGTGGATCACCGCGCGAACGAGCACTTTCGCGTCGTGCAGCTGACGCCCCCGGGCTCGGCGTGCTCGATCTCGTTCGGTATCGGGATCACCGACGCTGTGCCAGGCTCGGTGCGGGGCACGCATCTCATCGTGACCGACCTCGAGGCCGCTCGCGCAACGCTGGCCGAGCGTGGCGTGCCGGTCAGCGAGACCAGGCACATGACGCCCGAGGGCTGGGTGCCGGGATCACACCCGGAGCACCAGGACTACAACTCCTTCGCCGACTTCGCCGACCCGGACGGCAATACCTGGGTACTGCAGGAACGTGGTTACCAGGCGGCGTCATGACGGCATCGGCGTCATGACGGCATCCGTCGCGGACGACGCCGCCTTCGAAACGCTGGCAGAGCGCCACCGTCGTGAGCTGCATGTGCACTGCTACCGGATGCTCGCCTCCTTCGACGAGGCCGAGGACGCCGTGCAGGAGACCTTCTTGCGCGCCTGGCGCGGGCGGGAAAGCTTCGGCGGCGAAGGGCTGGTGCGCGCGTGGTTGTACCGCATCGCGACCAACGTCTGCATCGACATGATTCGGGCGAGGTCACGCCAGCTGACGGAACTGCATTCCTATGCCGAGATCAGCTGGCTGCAGCCCTATCCGGACCGCCTGCTGGACGAGGTCGCCTCATCAGAGGATGAGCCGGACGCGGTCGCCGTCGCTCGCGAAACGATCGAGCTGGCGTTCCTGGCGGCGCTTCAGGTGCTGCCGGCCCGGCAGCGGGCCGCCCTGATCCTTCGCGATGTGCTCGGCATGGCGGCCTCCGAAACGGCTTCGCTGCTGGACACGAGTGTCGCGGCGGCGAACAGCGCGTTGCAACGGGCCAGAACCACCATGCAGCAGCACCTGCCCTCGCACCGCAATGATTGGTCGGCAGCCGTGCCGAGCCCAGCGGAGCGAGCCTTGCTCGATCAGTTCATCGATGCCCACCAGCGCTGCGATGCCGCGGCGGCGGTGGCGATCGCCGCGACGGACATCCGCATCACGATGCCGCCCTACCCGATGTGCTTCGACGGACTGGAGGGCCTGACGCCGTTGCTGGAGCGCGCCTTCGGCCCCGAACGGGACGGCGACTGGCGGCTGCTGGCAACGATGGCCAACCGGATGCCGACCGCGGCAAGCTATCTCAGGCGGCCGGGGGACACCGAGTTCCGGGCTTTCAAGTTCGACGTGCTGCGGATCGAGGACGGCACGATCGCTGAGATCACGACGTTCGGCCCGTCGCTGTTCGACGCTTTCGGCCTTCCGCAGACATTGGACGCGATGCCGCGCTCATAACAAGCCGACTACCACTGGCTTACGTCCGTAACCCGGACGATGGCCTCGCCTGCCTCATCGCTGGCCGCCAGATCGACCTCAGCGCTGATTCCCCAGTCGTGGTCGTCCTCCGGGTCGTCGAAGACCTGCCGGACCAGCCACCGATCGGGGTGCTTGTCGATGTGCAGCAGCGCGGGATTGCGAGCGTCGGCCCCGATCCCGATCCGGTCGTACTCCTCGAAGTAGCGCTCCAGGGCGTCCTGCCAGGCCTCGGCGTGCCACCCGGCCGCCACATCCAGGGCGCCAAGCTCGTCGTAGCGGCGCAGCGCCGCCAGCTCGACCCGGCGGAAGATCGCGTTGCGGACCAGGACGGTGAACGCGCGGGTGTTGGAGGTCAGCGTTCGTGCCGATGGCGGCGCTACCTCGGCGCCGGCGGCCGAATCCGTGCCGGTGCTGAGCTGTTCCCATTCGTCGAGCAGGCTCGAGTCGATCTGCCGGACCAGCTCACCCAGCCAGGCCGTGACGTCCTCAACCGCCTCGGTGCGCGCCGCGGACGGGATCGAGGAACGCATCGCCCGGTAGGCGTCGGTGAGGTAGCGCAACACGGTGCCCTCGGATCGGGTCAACCCGTAGAAGGAGACGTATTCGGTGAACGTCATCGCCCTTTCCCACATGTCGCGCACAACAGATTTCGGCGACAGCGCCAGGTCGACCAGCCACGGATGGGTCTGGCAGTACAGCGTGAAAGCGGCCTCGAGCAACTCGGCAAGCGGCTTGGGATGGGTGACCTCGTCCAGCAACTCCATCCGCTCGTCGTAATCCAGGCCCTCGGCCTTCATGGCGGCGACCGCCTCGCCGCGTGCCTTGTACTGCTGCGCCGAGAGGATCTGGCGCGGGTCCTCCAGGGTGGATTCGATCACCGAGAGCACATCGAGGGCGAAGGTGTCGGCGTCCGGATCGAGCAGTTCGATGGCAGCCAGCGCAAAGGTCGACAGCGGCTGGTTCAGGGCGAAGTTCTCGGGTACATCGATCCGCAGCGCGATGCTGCGCCCATCCTGCTGGGGCACCTCGAGCCGTTCCACGATGCCTGCCCGGCGCAAGGACCGGTAGCCACGAAGCGCCTGGCGGATATGGCCGGGCCGGGCCGCCTCAGGCTCGTGGTTGTCCAGCAACAAGCGGCGCATGGCCTCGATCGGATCACCGGGGCGCGCGATCACGTTCAGCAGCATCGAATGCGACACGGCGAACTGTGATCGCAGGGGCTCGGGCTCGGCGCTGATCAACCTGTCGTGGGTGGCTTTCGACCAGGAGACGAACCCGTCCGGTGCCTTCTTCCTGGCCACCTTTCGCTGCTTCTTGGGGTCATCGCCTGCCTTGGCCAGCGCCTTGAGGTTCTCGACCTCGTGCTCGGGCGCCTGGACGACAACCGTGCCGGCGGTGTCGAAACCGGCCCGACCGGCCCGCCCCGCGATCTGGTGGAACTCGCGAGCCTGCAACTGGCGGGTGCGCGTCCCGTCGTATTTGGACAGGGCGGCGAAGACCACGGTGCGGATCGGCACGTTGATGCCGACCCCGAGCGTGTCAGTGCCGCAGATGACTTTCAGCAGGCCTGCTTGGGCAAGTTGCTCGACCAGCCGGCGGTACTTGGGCAGCATCCCGGCGTGGTGCACGCCGATTCCGTGCCGCACCAGCCGCGACAGGACCTTGCCGAATCCCGAGCGGAACTGGAAGTCGCCGATGGCGGCTGCGATCGAGTCCCGCTCGGCCCGGCTGGCGACGTTGATGCTGGTCAGTGCCTGCGCCTGTTCAAGGGCCGCAGCCTGGGTGAAATGGACGATGTAGATCGGTGCCTCGCCGGTGCTGAGCAGGTCGGTCAGCGTCTCCTGCAGCGGCGTAGTGGCGTAGTAATGGTGCAGCGGGACGGGCCGGTCCGCCGACGTGACCAGGGCGGTAGGCCGGCCCGTCCGCCTGGTCAGATCCTTCTGGAAGAAGCTGACGTCACCCAGGGTGGCCGACATCAGCAAGAACTGGGCGCCGGTGAGTTCGAGCAGCGGCACCTGCCACGCCCAGCCGCGGTCGGCGTCGGCGTAGAAGTGGAACTCGTCCATCACGACGAGGCCCGCGTCGGTGTGCTGGCCCTGCCGCAGGGCAACGTTCGCCAGCACCTCGGCCGTGGCGCAGATGATCGGCGCCTCGGCATTGACGCTCGCATCGCCGGTCATCATGCCGACCCGTTGCGAGCCGAACACCGCGCACAGGTCGAAGAACTTCTCGCTCACCAGAGCCTTGATCGGCGCTGTGTAGAAGCTGCGCCGGCCGGCCGCCAGGGCGGCGAAGTGCGCACCCTGAGCGACCAGCGACTTGCCCGATCCGGTCGGCGTGGCCAGGATGACGTTCGCGCCCGAGACCAGTTCGATGAGTGCCTCGGACTGTGCCGGATACAGGTCGAGCCCTCGCGCCGCGGCCCATGACGTGAACGCGTCATAGATGCCATCGGGGTCCGAGGGAACCGCGTCGCTGTCGAGCAGACCGGCCAGCCCGTTGAGCTCTCGGGCCATCAATGCACGAGGGTTTCGAGCAGATGTTCCAGCTGGCGGGCGGGGTCCGTGGTGAGTCCGCCGTGGATCGGACCGGGCTGGACGACGGTGCTCTTAGGTGCCGCCAGCCAGCCGAAGCGCTGGCCGAGTGCCTTCAGACCGGTGCCTGCCAGGGGCGACTCTCCGCAGCAAAGGGCTTGTACCGCGGCCAAGGCTGCCAGCACCGCTTCGATATCGAGCTCCGGTGCCAGCGCGCGCAGGCGGCCGTCGTGCAGGTGGCTGGCCGAGCAGAGATAGCCGGCCGACTGGCTGTAGAGAACCACACCGATGTTAAGGAATTCCTCGCGGTCGACTCGCGGGACGCATCGCAGCACGACGTACTGGTAGGCCACCAGAGACGATCCGGTGGCGGGCAGCGTCTGGCCCGCGGTCATGCCGCTTGCCGGCGAGGCAGCCAGGACCGGGAGCCCTCGATACGGGCCAGCAGGTACCGGACATAGGCGGCGCGGACGGCGTCGGGTGTCGTCAACTCCGCAACGGGTTCGAGCCATTCATCCGGGACGGCGGACACCACGTCGGTAAGCAGCTCGCGGTCGACCAGCGGGGCGAGCTCGTGATCGGCGTCCGGCACCAGATCCAGGTGTGCGGACATGATGTGGTCGGCGGCGTCGTAGGGCTGGGCGGCGAATCGCTCGGGCGCCCCGGCGCCTCGGGTCCATCCGTGGTGGAAGTAGAGGCTCGCGCCGTGATCGATCAGCCAGAGCTGACGGTGCCAGATCAGCACGTTCGGGTTGCGCCAGCTTCGGTCGACGTTGGCGGTGTAGGCGTCAAGCCAGAGGACCTTCGCGGCCTCGTCGGCGTCCACGGCGGCCTGTGCGTCCCAGCCGAAGGAACCGGGCAGGAAGTCGACGCCGAGGTTGAGTCCGACGCTGGCATTGAGCAGATCCTGCACCTCTTCATCGGCCTCGTACTTGCCGATCTCGTCGGTCAGGGTGATCGCCACCAGGTCGGGAACCCGCAACCCGAGTCGTCGGGCAAGCTCGGCCACCACGACCTCGGCCACCAGTGCCTTCAGGCCCTGGCCGGCTCCGCGGAACTTCATGACGTAGGTGCCGAAGTCGTCGGCCTCGACGATGCCCGGCAACGAGCCGCCCTCGCGCAGCGGTGTCACGTACCGGGTTGCTCGCACCTGCGGGATCACCCGGCCAGCCTAGGGGAGCGGGTGGTGGATCGGCCCCGCGGCGAGCCGCAGGGGGGATCCCGTGCCACCCCACCGCCTCGAGATGATCTCGGCGGCGATCGACGTCGCGGTCTCCTCAGGAGTCCGCGCGCCGATGTCGAGCCCGATCGGCGCGTGCAGGCGGGTCAGTTCTTCCGGCGTCATGCCGCGCTCGGTGAGCTTGGCCAGCCGGTCGTCGTTGGTGCGCCGTGACCCCATGGCACCCACGTAGGCCAGCGGCAGGCGCAGCGCGACTTCCAGCAGCGGGACATCGAATTTTGGATCGTGGGTCAGCACGCAGACGACGGTTCGCTCGTCCACCTGCGTCCTGGCCAGGTAGCGGTGCGGCCACTCGACGATTACCTCGTCGGCCTCGGGAAACCGCTTGCGGGTGGCGAACACCGGACGCGCGTCGCAGACCGTGACCCGGTAGCCGAGAAAGGAACCCATCCGTGCCACGGCGGCGGCGAAGTCGATCGCACCGAACACGATCATCCGCGGCGGTGGGGCGAAGGCCCAGACGAAGACCCGCATGCCCTCGCCCCGGCGCTCGCCGTCGGGACCGTAGGACAGCGTCGCGCTCGTGCCGCTCGCGAGCAGGCCCAGGGCGTCGTCGCGG
>JAVEES010000248.1 GCA_030840285.1 Pseudonocardiales bacterium | reverse complement strand
AAGCGCCGGATCACGTCGAATACCGCGGCGCCCCGGTTGCAGAGCGGACCCTTCTCGTTGCTGGCACACGGCAGTTCCACCGGCGCCGGGAGCAGCAAAGTTCGCAAGCTCTGCAGCTGCGCAGCCGGTGCGGCAACCCGCAGCTTCACCTTTGTGGCATCGACCCCGCCACCGTTGAGCAGGTTGTAATGCATTTGCAGGATCAGCCGACTTCCCGCCGGTAACCGTTCGCCGGTGCCCTGGGCGAAGCGCTGCTCACCGCCTGAGGTGGCGAAGGCGGCTACCCACGGAGCGGAGTTGAGGCCGCCCAACACGTCCGATTCCGAGGGCAGGCCAGGTCCGCCGAAGCAGGACCAGCCCAGCCGGGGATCGGCGGCATCCTTCGTCCGTGCCGCGGCAAGCTCCGCGGGGTCGACCCGGTAGAGGATCGCGTGATGCACCAGGTCGGGGTTGCCCGGTTCGAGGACGACTCCGGAGAGGAAGGTGTCGGTGGTGAGCTTCGGGTCGAGCAGGATGCACCGGTAGTCGTCTGTTCCGCCTGACTCGGCCTGCGGACGGTAGGTGCCTCCCGGCATCGCCAGGTCGATCCACCGTTCTCCGGGCTGCAGCTCGGCGATTGCGACCGAGGTCGAGGTGTGGCCGTGGCTATGGGTCGGCGCAACGGTGCCCGCAACCGCAGGCGAGGTCGACCGAGTGGAGATCGGGGCGACGGCCCGCTGAGGCGTGCCGGACGAGCACGCCGTCAGCACCGCCAGGAACCCCGCAAGCACCGCACGCCGAGCCCGAGTCACCGCCCCATCATCCCCCAACAACGGGTCCCGCTCCCCCCGCTTTGGGCGTCCCGAAATCCCCGAAAACAGCTCTTCAGGGGTATTTCCAGACGCCCAAAGCGGGTTTGGTGCGGGTTTGGTCCGGGTTAGCGGTCTACTTCGCCGGCGATGAAGGCCTCGACCTGTGCCCGGGCGGTGGTGTCGTCGTACTGCACCGGCGGGGACTTCATGAAGTAGGACGAGGCCGACAGGATCGGTCCGCCGATGCCCCGGTCGAGGGCGATCTTCGCGGCGCGCAGAGCGTCGATGATGATGCCCGCCGAGTTGGGTGAGTCCCACACCTCGAGCTTGTACTCCAGGTTGAGCGGTACCTCGCCGAAGGCACGACCCTCGAGCCGGACGTAGGCCCACTTGCGGTCATCCAGCCACTGGACGTAGTCCGACGGGCCGATGTGGACGTTTCGCGCGCCGAGATCGTGCTGCAGATTCGACGTCACAGCCTGCGTCTTGGAGATCTTCTTCGACTCCAGGCGGTCGCGCTCCAACATGTTCTTGAAGTCCATGTTTCCGCCGACGTTGAGCTGGTAGGTGCGGTCGAGCACCACGCCGCGGTCTTCGAACAGCTTGGCCATCACGCGGTGGGTGATCGTCGCCCCGACCTGGGACTTGATGTCGTCGCCGACGATCGGAACGCCGGCATCCTCGAACTTCTTCGCCCATTCCGGCGTACCCGCGATGAATACCGGCAGAGCGTTGACGAAGGCGACCTTGGCG
Organism: Pseudonocardiales bacterium; assembly: GCA_030840285.1. Taxonomy (GTDB): domain Bacteria; phylum Actinomycetota; class Actinomycetes; order Mycobacteriales; family Jatrophihabitantaceae; genus Jatrophihabitans_A. The sequence goes on along the minus strand of JAVEES010000248.1, from coordinate 9,052 downwards.
TCGATGGCGCACTGGGCATAGAACTTCGCGGCAACTTCCGAGCCGACCGGCAGGTAGCAGATCAGGACGTCCACGGCGTTGTCCTTGAGCACCTTGACCACGTCGACCGGCTGCTCGTCGGACTCCTCGATGGTCTCGCGGTAGTACTTGCCCAGGCCGTCGAGGGTGTGGCCCCGCAGCACCGGGATGTCGAGCGGCGGGACGTCGGCGATCTTGATGGTGTTGTTCTCCGACGCGACGATGGCCTCGGACAGGTCGCGGCCGACCTTCTTGGCGTCCACGTCGAATGCGGCGACGAAGTCGATATCGCTGACGTGGTACTGCCCGAACTTCACGTGCATCAGACCCGGGACGGTACCCGCAGGGTCGGCGTCACGGTAGAAGTGCACGCCTTGCACGAGCGAGGCGGCGCAGTTTCCGACGCCGACGATGGCTACGCGGATGCGCCCGCTGCCGTTTTCCGAACCCATGGGGGTCCTCCTTCTGGTTGGTGATTCCTTGTATTCAGTCACCGCGTCAACGCTGATCGGTTGACTTGGCGATACGTTCGTTTTCGATGAGCTCGGTGAGCCAGCGAACCTCTCGGTCGGCCGACTCGAGTCCGTGCTCCTGCAATTGCAGGGTGTAGCGATCCATCCGCTCGCGGGTACGGGCCAATGAGGTCCGCATCCCGTCCGCCTGCTCGGTCATCCTCTGGCGTCGACCTTCGAGGATCTGCAGCCGGATGTCGGAGCGGGTCTGGGCGAAGAACGCCAGCCGCGTCCCGAAGCCCTCGTCGTCGTAGGCCTCGGGGCCCACTTCAGCGAGCAAGGTTGCGAAATGCTCCTTGCCTTCAGCGGTCAGCTTGTAGACCCGCTTGCGACGGGACCGGGAACCGAACCCACCGGCCGGTTCGTCCAGCGGCGCTTCTTCATCGATCCAGCCGGCTTCCTGCAGACGCCGGAGCGTCGGGTAGAGCGAACCGTAGGAAAATGCCCTGAACGCGCCTAGAAGGTTGGACAGCCGTTTGCGCAGCTCGTACCCGTGCATCGGCGACTCGTGGAGCAGCCCCAGTACGGCGATTTCCAGCACCGGCGCGTCCTCCTCCCGACTTGTCCCGGTCGTTCACCTCCGCAAACGTGTCGCGGTGATGTATCAGGACGATACATCACATCGAGATAGGACGGACACCGGCAAACTGAGGGATCAGTGAGCCACCGGGTCGTGGAGCTAGGCGGGCGCACGTACCCTCGATCGAGTCCCCTCGCCCGCCGTCACCGCCCACAGGAGTTCTTTCGTGCCCGCAGAGTCCCGGCCCGGCCGTCGACCCAGCTCCCATTCGGCTTCGGGGAAGGCCGGCTCGGCGGGCGGCTGGTGGCGTCAACGACGGGCGGCCAAGAAGCGCCGCCTCGCCCGAATGAGCCGTAAGAAGCGGATTGCACGCCGTCTGGGGCTCCTGCTCACCTGGCTGCTTGGGCTGCTCGCCCTGCTCGCGACGGTCGCGGCGATCGGCGTGTACAAGTTCGTCAACGTCCCTAGCCCGGACTCCCTGGTCACCAACCAACTGGCGACCCTCACCTACTCCGACGGCACGCCGATCGCGACGGTCGGGGCCGAAAACCGGGTCAGCGTGCCTCTGTCGAAGGTTCCCGACCACGTGCGGTGGGCGGTGATCGCGGCCGAGGACCGCGGCTTCTACTCCGAGCCGGGGGTTTCGCTGCGCGGGACGCTGCGGGCGGCGGTCAACGACGTCAAGGGTGGCTCGGCGCAGGGCGGGTCGACGATCACTCAGCAGTACGTCAAGAATGCCTACCTGAATTTCGACCAGACCCTGGGTCGCAAGCTCAAGGAGGCCGCGATCGCGCTCAAGCTCAGTCGCGAGTACTCCAAGGACGCGATCCTCGAGAAATACCTCAACATCATCTACTTCGGGCGCGGCGCCTACGGGATCCAGGCCGCGGCGAAGGCCTACTTCGGCGTCGATGTGAGCAAGCTGACGGTCGCTCAGGGTGCGGTACTGGCCGCCGTCATCAAATCGCCGGAGTACTACGACCCGAGGATCACCCCGACCGCGGCGAAGGATCGCTGGACGTATGTCGTCGATGGCATGGTGTCGATCGGAAAGCTGTCCCAGAGTGCACGTAACGCGCTGAAGTTTCCGAGCACGATCAAGCAGAGCAACACCTCGTCCTCGGCGTTGGACGGTCCGATGGGCCTGGTCTGGACCCAGGTCAAGAAGGAGCTGGCGGCCAACGGGATCACCGAGTCCCAGATCAACACAAAGGGCCTGCGAATCCAGACCACCATCGACAGCAAGGCCGAGGCGGCGGCACAGCAGGCCGTCAAGGACAACTTCTCCACCCTGACCGCCGAGCAGAAGAAGCAGGGCCTGCGTCCGGCGCTGACGGCAGTCAATCCGGCTGATGGCGCGGTGCTGGCCTACTACGGCAACGCCAAGGGCAGCGACTTCGACTACGCCAACGGCTACCGGCCGCCAGGGTCATCGTTCAAGCCGTACACCCTGGCAACGGCGCTCTCGCAGAACCTGGCAGGCAAGAAGCCCTCCTATGCGATCTCCTCGACCTATGACGGAAGCTCGCCGCAGCAGATCGCCGGCGTCGAGATCAAGAATGACCCGAGCGACCTTCAGTACAGCTCGAGTTCGGTGCGGATCGACTTCGCGATGAAGGTCTCGCTGAACACCGTGTTCGACAGGCTGGCCAACGAGGTTGGGCCGACCAACGTCCGAAACACCGCCTTCGCGGCCGGCATCCGCAAGTCGAACAACTCGAACCAGCCGACGCTGGTGGGCAAGAACGGCGTCACGTTCGGGATCGGGATCGGCGACTCCGACTACGCGGTGCGCCCACTGGACCAGGCGGTCGGTTTCGCCACGATCGCCAATGGCGGGACCGCTCATTCGCCCTACTTCGTCGCCAAGGTCACCGATGCCAAGGGCGCGCTGGTCTACCAGCACAAGACGACGGCCAGCAGGGCCTTTGACCCGAAGGTGGCCAACGACGTCGGGCTGACGCTCAAGCCGGTCGCCGACTGGTCAGGGGTGGGCCTGGCCAACGGCCGCGAATCTGGCGCCAAGACGGGGACGGCGGGCATCGAGACCGGCCCGAATGCGGGCAAGAACAGCGATGCCTGGATGGTTGGCTACACGCCGCAGGTCAGCACGGCGGTCTGGGTCGGCAGCGGTGGAAGCGGCCCGATCTCGGACTCCAACGGCCAGCAGGAGTACGGCCGTGATCTGCCTGGCCGGACGTGGAAGGAGTTCATGGACACCTACCTCAACGGAAAGCCGGAGCTGCCGCTGCCGACCACCCAGCAGATAACCTCCGGTGCCAATATCGCGCCGACTGTGGTTCCGTCCTCCACGACGCCTTCTACGACTGCGCCGAGCACGACGGCACCGAGCACCACGGCACCGAAGACCTCGGCGGCCCCCAGTACGTCGGCTGCGCCGAGCTCCTCGACCGCCAAGCCTTCGGCGACCGCCACCTCAAGCTGTGGCCCGATCGGACTGGTGTGCAAGCCATCGCACAAGCCGACGTCGTCGAGCAATACGCCGACGGCGACGCCGGCAGCTACCACAAGCCCGCCGGGCGGCTAGCGTGACCGGCGTGGTCACCCCGGCGCCGTCATCCACCGATCCGACGATTCGCCGCGCGGCGGCCGCGATCGGCGGTCCGCTGGGCCGCTACGCCCAGCGCGAGGTCAGCTGGTGGACGCCCATCCGGGTGCTGCTCGCGATCGCCGCGTTCACCCTGCTGCTCGGGTACGCGCAGAAGTCGCCCTGTGCCGACGGGCGCTGGGTGGCCTCTTCGCAGTACACCCAGGCCTGCTACTCCGACGTCATACCGCTGTGGGGCGCCGAAGGCTTGGCCGACGGTGCGGTCCCGTACCGCGACCATGCCGTGGAGTACCCGGTCGTCACCGGTGGCTTCATGTGGATCACCGCTGAACTGACTCGCGGGTGGCACGCCGTCGGTCTGCCGGGCAAGGACGAGGGCGTCATCTTCGGGGTGCTGACCTGCGTCCTGCTGTCGGTGTGCGGGCTGCTCGCTGTTGCTGCCACCGCCGGGGCCGCCGGGCGGCGCCGAATCTGGGACGCGGCGATTTTCGCGGCGAGCCCGCTGCTGGTCTTCCACGCCTTTTCCAACTGGGATCTGATCGCGATGGCGTTCACCTCCGGGGCATTGTGGGCCTGGGCACGCAATCGTCCGGTTGCGGCGGGCGTCCTGATCGGGCTCGGCACCGCGGCCAAGCTCTACCCCGCATTGCTGCTGATACCGCTGTTCATCCTCGCGTTCCGGACCCGGGTCTGGCGTCCCGTGGTGTGGGCGGCGGTCTCGGCAGCGCTGGTGTGGCTCGCGGTGAACCTGCCGATAGCGCTTGCCTGGACGAAGGGCTGGTGGGAGTTCTACTCGTTCTCCGCGACCCGACCGGCCGAGGCGAGCACCTTCTGGGCAATGCTCAACCACTACTTTCCGGATCGGTTCTCGACACCGGGCAGCGGTGGCTGGGTGCCTTCGGGTCCGGTGGTCGCCCTCGTCCTGATCCTCGCCGTCGGCGTCGTGTGCTGGCTGGCCCTGACGGCTACGGCTCGACCGCGGCTAGCGCAGTTGGTGTTTCTCGTGGTGGCGGCGTTCCTGCTGACCACGAAGGTGTGGAGCCCGCAGTACTCGGTGTGGCTGGTGCCGCTGCTGGCGTTGGCCCGGCCGCGCTGGCGGATGGCCATCATCTGGCAACTGAGCGAGATCGCCGTCTGGATCGGCACGCTGTTGTGGCTGGTCGGCGGCAGCGATCCCAATCACGCTCTCACCTATGAGGGCTTGACCGCGCTGTTGCTGCTTCGCGACGGCGTGTTGCTGGTGCTGATGGGCCTGATCGTCCTCGAAATGCGACGGCCCGAGCTGGACGGGGTGCGCAGCGAGGACTGTCCGGACCCGGGTGCCGGGCCCTTCGCCTTTTCCCTGGCCGACCGCCGGTTGCGGGATCCCGCTCAGGCACGTGCCCTAGGGTCCTTCGAGTGAGCCACCCCGATGATTCCCGGTCAGCCTCCGAGCCCGCTGACCACCTTGCGCCGGCTGACCAGGTTGCGCAGGCGAGATCCGACGAGGCCGGGGAGCGTCCGGCCGGTGCCGGCGGGCAGCCACCGGCCGCTGCGGCCGTCCCGCAACCGGTGGACGACCTGTCTGTCACTCAGCACACGCTTCGAGTAGGCCGCAAGAACCTTGCGTACACCGCGACCGCCGGACGGGTGGTGCTGCGCGAGGAACACGTTGCCGATGGCGTGTTCAAGGGTCAGCAGGCGCGCGCGGAGATGTTTGTGACGTCCTACGTCCTGGATGGTGCTGATCCCGCCAAGCGTCCGGTGACGTTCGCGTTCAACGGCGGTCCGGGCTCGTCCTCGGTATGGCTTCACCTCGGGCTGTTCGGTCCGCGCCGAATCGTGATGGGCGATGCCGGTGAGCTGCTTCCGCCGCCTTACGAGCTGGCCGACAACGCCGAGTCACTGCTCGCGGTGTCAGACCTTGTCTTCATCGACCCGGTCTCGACCGGCTACTCGCGGATGGCCTCGGGTGAGAAGGCCGATGAGTATCACGGCTATGCCCGCGACCTCGACGCGGTGGGCGAGCTGATCAGACTGTGGACCTCGCGCAACGGGCGTTGGATGTCCCCGAAGTTCCTGGCCGGCGAGTCCTACGGCACCCTGCGGGCAGCCGCGCTGGCGGATCACCTGCAGGAGAAGTTCGGCCTTTATTGCAATGGGATCATGCTCATCTCGAGCGTGCTGAACATGGGCACGATCGGGCCGCACAGCGACAACGACCTGCCGACCACCCTGTTCTTGCCCACCTATGCGGCTATCGCGCACTATCACGGCAAGCACGGCCGCAAGTCGTTGCGCAGCGTCCTTCGGGATGCGGAGGATTTCGCCTCGCGTGACTACCCGTGGCTGCTGTCGCGCGGCAATCGGCTGACCGAGGGTGAGCGGCGGGAGGCGGCAGAGCGCCTCGCATCGCTGGCGGGCCTGTCCGCGGACTACGTCGAGCGCTCGAACCTGCGCTTGGAGCACGTCCGCTTCTACACCGAGTTGCTGCGATCCTCGGGCCGCAGCGTCGGACGGCTGGATGGCCGATTTACCGGCTGGCTGCACGAGGACGTGGCCGAGCGCTGGGATTCAGATCCGAGCTACGACGCGATCTGCGGCCCCTACGCCGCCGGGTTCAACCATTACGTGCGCTCGGAATTGAACTACGCCAATGACCTGCCCTACGAGCTGATATCGCCCAAGGTGCAGCCGTGGTCGTTCAAGGACTTCGAGGGTGAGTCGGTCAACGTCACCCGGCGTTTGGCCAAAGCAATGCGCGTGAACCGGCACCTTCAGGTGCACGTGGCGTTGGGATATCACGACGGGGCGACCCCGTACTTCGCCGCCGAGCACGTGCTTGCCCACCTGCCGATCCCGGAGGAGTTGAGGGACAACATCTCGACGGCCTACTACCCGGCCGGCCACATGATGTACGTGCACGAGCCGTCACGGGTACAGCAGTCCGAGGATCTGGCGAACTTCGTGCGGTCGGCCTCAGGGCGCCGCTCCGGCTAGGTTTTCGCTGGGTAGTCTTTTTGGCTGGGTAGTCTTCCGGTTTCGGCTGGGTACGTTTGCGCTTTCGGCTGGGTAGGTTTGCGCTTTTGGCGTGGAGTCCGGGATAACCCGGAGTCGACGCCAAAACCGAATTATTTTTAGGAGTTCCGGTGGCTTTGCGGATGTCGACCCTGTTCCTGCGCACTCTGCGGGACGATCCGGCCGACGCGGACGTCGCCAGCCACAAGCTGCTGGTGCGCGCCGGCTATGTTCGCCGGGTAGCACCGGGCATCTATTCGTGGCTGCCGCTGGGTATCGAGGTGCTGCGAAACGTCGAGCGGGTGGTGCGCGAGGAGATGCTCGGCATCGGCGCGCAGGAGGTCCATTTCCCGGCGCTGGTCCCGCGAGAGATCTTCGAGGCGTCCGGCCGCTGGGCAGACTACGGTGACGGCTTGTTCCGGCTGCACGACCGGCGCGCGAACGACTACCTGCTGGCACCGACGCACGAAGAACTTTTCACCCTGCTGGTGAAAGGCGAGCTGTCGTCCTACAAGGACTTTCCGCTGTCCTTGTTCCAGATTCAGACGAAGTATCGGGACGAGGCTCGCCCGCGCGCAGGCATCCTGCGTGGCCGCGAGTTCGTGATGAAGGATTCGTATTCCTTCGATCTGACCGATGAGGGTTTGGCGACCGCCTATCAGGCGCACCGTGACGCCTACGAGCGGATCTTCTCCCGGCTCGGCTTTGACTACCGGATCGTGTTCGCGGTGTCAGGCGCAATGGGTGGATCAGCGTCGGAGGAGTTTCTCGCGCCAACCGCAGCCGGTGAGGACACGTTTGTACAGTGCACGAACTGCGACTACGCGGCGAACACGGAGGCGGTCGAGATCGCCGGTCCAAAACCGGCCAGCTACGACGACGTCCCGGAGTCGGTCGTCCTGGACACGCCGGACACGCCGACGATCGCGACCCTGGTCGACCGGCTGAATGAGCTGTCGCGCACCCAGCTCGGCGGCCGCGAGTTCGGTGCGGCCGACACGCTGAAGAATGTGGTCCTGAAGACTAAGGCGCCGGGTGCCGACAAGTGGGAGCTGCTCATCGTCGGCGTGCCCGGTGACCGGGATGTCGACCTCAAACGGCTGTCCGGTCAACTGGAGCCGATCGAGGTCAGCCAGGCCGAACCGGATGATCTCGCGCTGGTTCCGGAACTGATCAAGGGCTACATAGGCCCGCAGCAGCTGGCTGCTCTGAAGGTGCGCTACCTGGTCGATCCGCTGGTCGCCGTGGGGACGTCGTGGGTTACCGGTGCGAATGCGGAAGGTAAGCACGCGGTCTTCGTGGTTCGCGGTCGCGACTTCACGCCGGAAGGCGAGATCGGCGCCGTGGAGATTCGGGACGGAGATCTCTGCGCCCGATGCGGCTCCCCGTTGCGCATTGCCCGTGGGATCGAACTGGGACACGTGTTCCAACTGGGTCGCAAGTACGCCGAGGTTTTCGGGTTGACCGCATTGGGGCCGGACGGAAAGCCGGTCACGATCACGATGGGTTCCTATGGGGTGGGGGTGACCCGCGCGGTTGCTGCGCTGGCGGAACAGACCCTGGACGAGAAGGGTCTCTGCTGGCCGAGGATCGTCGCGCCGGCCGATGTGCACGTCGTGGCTACCGGCAAGGGCGAGGAGGCGTTGGCCGAGGCTGAACGAATTACGGCTGAGCTGGAAGCCACCGGCGTCCGCGTGCTGCTCGATGATCGCAAGGCTTCACCGGGAGTCAAGTTCGCGGACTCCGAGCTGCTCGGAGTGCCGACGATCGTCATCGTCGGACGCGGCTTGGCTGACGGAGTGATCGAACTGCGCGACCGCAGGACCGGCGAGCGCCGCGAGGTTGGCGTCGGCGACGCGGTAGCCGAGATTAAAGCAGTCCTGGGCGGGAGCTAGATCGGAGGCCGCAGGCGGTCCTGGGCGGGAGCTAGACCGGAGGCTGCAGGCGGTCCTGGGCACGAGCTAGTTCGAGGCTGCAGGCGGTTAGCTGTTCTGGCGCAGGTACGTAATATCCGACGCCTGACCCTCAGCAGGCGTCTCGACGATGACGTCCGACGCCGCGGACTTGACAATCTCGGCGATGACCTCTGGCGCGATGAGGCCGGTGCCGAAGTTGGTGTGCCGGTCGGCGCCTGAATCGAAGGCATCCCGGCTGCCGTTGGCATGAACGAGATCGATCCGTCCGGTGATCGCTGTGACCCGATCGACGATGCCGTCGAGATCCTCACCGCCGGCGTGCGCGTGGCAGGTGTCGAGGCAGAAGCCAGGCCCGTAGTCGCCGATCGCATCCCACAATTGGGCTATCCGATCGAGGTGGCGGGCGATCGCCTTCGTGCCGCCGGCGGTGTTCTCGATGAGAATGGGCAGGGGGAAGCCGCCAGAGTCCGCTGCCTGCGCGAAGGCCTTTCGCCAGTTGTCGATCCCGACCGCCGGGTCC
>JAVEES010000173.1 GCA_030840285.1 Pseudonocardiales bacterium | reverse complement strand
GACGCAGTATCCGGCCGACTACGGCTATATCGAGAACACCCTTGGCGAAGATGGGGATCCGCTCGACGCGCTGGTACTCATCCACGGCAGCCCCTTGTTTCCGGGAGTGCTGGTCACCTGCCGGGCGATCGGGATGTTCCGGATGACCGATGAAAAGGGCGGCGACGACAAGGTGCTCTGCGTCCCGGCACACGACCCGCGGCTGGAGCACCTGCGCGACATCCACAACGTGCCCGAATTCGATCGGCTCGAAATCCAGCACTTCTTCGAGGTGTACAAGGATCTCGAGCCCGGCAAGAGCGTCGAGGGCGCCAGCTGGGTGGGCCGCTTCGAAGCCGAGGCCGAGATCGCGCTGAGCCGCCAGCGGCTGCTCGACTCGGGCGAGCAGCACCACTGAACCACGGAGCCCGCAACAACATCACGGAGCCGGCCACGACTCGCTGGTAGCTGACCCCTCCCTAGCGCGGGGGTCAGTGCCCGTGACCGGCTCTGATGCCTTCCTCGCCGAGCATCGCCAGAAATCGATCGACCGGCAGGTTGTGCACCGCGGCCAGTCGAGGCAGCTCCCGGGTTCGTAGGGCAACCAGCCGGCGCTGCGGTCAGGATCGAGCCTGCTGGACGGCCGACACGAACGTCTCCAGCAGTTCCCACTTCCCCGATTGGTAGAGCCGCTTGGTATCGATCACCACCAGCTCGTCCGGCGGTGGAGCGGCGATATCGATGGGAGCGGCGTCGATGAGATCGGCTGCCGATGCGCGGTAGAAGTCGGCTAGCGCCACCAGGCCGACCGCGCTCATCATGCGTTCGCCGCGCTCGTAGGTCCCCAAGGCGGTCGCGGTCCACCGCCCCTGGGAAAGGTTCTGCACATCTGCCCTGGTCCACCCGTAGCGGCGGCGCACCTCGCGCAGCCGTTCACCCAGGCGTAGCAGGTCAAGCGGTTTCGCGGTTTGAGCGTGCCCGATCAACGAAATGACGCTTTCGGCGGCCTTTTCGCGCTCGAACAATGAAGCGTGGCTGGAACTCACGACGTCTACCTCTTCCGAAGTCCTTGTACATCGGAAGACGCCGCAGCGCGCGCGTGATGACACGGAAACGGCCAATGCGTTGAGAAGTCACGCCGCTCTGGTCAGCGCAGAGTGAACGCTGGCACCGGCCTCATGCAGCTCGGGCCGGCCATCCCCTAGGAATGACCGGCCCGGACTTCTCGAACGGTTGCGCGCAAGCTATTGCGGGATCGAGCAGCTACTACGGGATCGACACGCCCTCGGTCTTTGCCTGTTCCTCGGCAAGCCGCCGGGCACGTTCGTTGGCCTCGTTGGCCTCGTTGGCCTGAGCCTGCAGTCCCGACTCGGTCCGCAGCTTTACCTCCTTGAGGAAGAAGCTGAGGATGAACGCCGGGATCACGACAATGGCCGCCAGCAGGAACACCCGATCCATCGCGCTTGCGAAGCCGTTGAGGAAAGGATCGCGCAGCACCGCGGCACCGTGCTGCAAGAAGCTGGTGTCGTTGAGCTGGCTCGTCGATCCGGTGCTCATGGCCTTGATAGCCCCGGCGATCACGGAGTTGTTCGGGTCCCGCAACGCGGTTTGGAATTCGGGCGTGTTGGCCGCGGCTGTCACGTTGGTCCCGACCTTGGTGGCCGAAGCCGAGAAGAAGACCGTCAGGAACAGCGCGGTACCGAAGGTGCCACCCATCGACCGGAAGAAGGTCGCCGAGGCGGTAGCGACGCCCATCTGGCTGGCCGGCACGGAGTTCTGAGTAGCCAGCACGAGGGTCTGCATGCAGCAGCCGAGCCCGGCGCCGACCAGAGCCATCAGAGGCACGAGATGCAGGTAACTGGTGCTCGCGCTGATCCTGGAAAGGCCCAGCAGAGCGATGATGAGAAGGGCTGTGCCGACGATCGGGAAGAACTTGTAGCGCCCGGTCTTGGACGTCACGATGCCCGAAATCATCGCCACTGTCATCAGGCCCAGCATCAGTGGCAGCAACGACAGGCCGGACTTGGTCGGGCTGAACCCCTTGACGATCTGCATGTAGAGGGGAAGGCAGATGATGCCGCCGAACATGCCCATACCGATGATGAAGTTGAGCAGCGAAGCGACGCTGAACACCGGGTGGCGGAACATCTTCAGCGGCAGAATGGCTTCGTCACCAAGCCTTTTCTCGACCGCTACGAAGGCTGCAATGAGAGAAGCGCCCACGACGTAGCAGAGGATCGAGCGGGCCGAACCCCAACCCCAATCGCGTCCCTGCTCGGCGACCAGCAGCAGCGAGGTCACGCCGAGCACGAGCATCGCGGCACCGAGGTAGTCGATGCGGTGATCCTTGCGGGTGTGCGGCAGGTTCAGGAACTTGCTGACCACAGCGAGCGCGAGGATGCCGATCGGAAGGTTAACGTAGAAGACCCAGCGCCAGCCATCGACGCCGAGCAGGGTGTTCTGACCGGCCAGCAGGCCACCGAGCACCGGACCGGCCACCGAGGACAGGCCGAAGACGGCCATGAAGAACCCCTGGTACTTGGCGCGTTCACGAGGCGGCACGATATCGGCGATGATCGCGAAAGCCAGTGCCATCAAACCGCCGGCACCGAGGCCCTGGATGGCGCGGAAGCCAGCCAGTTCGATCATCGAGTTGGCCATACCTGACAAGGCCGAACCGACCAGGAAGATCGAGATCGCGAACAGGTAGAACTTCTTGCGGCCGTACATGTCGCTCAACTTGCCGTAGAGCGGCGTCGAGACCGTCGAGGTCACCAGGTAGGCGGTCGTGGCCCACGCCTGATTGGTCTGGCCGTTGAGCCGGTCTGCGATCGTGCGCATCGCCGCGGACACGATCGTCTGATCGAGTGCGGCGAGGAACATGCCCAGCAGCAGACCCGACAGGATCAGCATGATCTGGCGGTGGGTGAGACGTCCGGACGCGTCCGGGGTCATCTGAATTGGTTCAGCCATGGTTGAGCTCCTGCTCCAGTTCCGCTTCGTTCTGAGCGCTGTATTTCTCGGTTGCTTCGTTGAGCTTGCCCAGTAGACGGCCGAAGATCTCGATCTCGTCCTCATCCCAGTCGCTCAGCAGCCTCTCGATCCGCTCGCGACGTCCGTCGGACAGGCGTTTCATCAGGTTCTGCCCCTTGCTGGTGGCTTGCAACTGAATTGCACGACCGTCATCGGGATCGGGTTGGCGGCTGAGCAGTCCGGCCTTCTCGAGATCGGCTACCTGGCGGGACACGTGAGAGGCGTCGAATCCGGTTCGCTCGGCGATGCCGCTGAGTCGGGAGGGGCCGCAACGCGCGAGCGTCCCGAGAATCATCAGTGCCATCCGGTCGATCCGCCCGCCGCCGGTGACCTGATGCTTGAACCGGGTGACGTTCATCATCATGACGCCGAACTCCCGCTCTACCACGGAAATCGGATCACTCGGATTAGATGTATGCGACACGCAACTAAAATACCTGCGCCACGCAACTAATGCAAATCGGCGCCGCTTCCCCGCTCCCCCGTCGGCCCCCGCCCCCCTTTTCCTTGATCTCCGCCCCCCTTTTCGTTGATCATCTCGCGTCTGGTGTTGCTATGACAGCGTCAGACGCGAGTTGATCAAGGGGCTGGGGGCAGATCAACGGGGGTGGGGGGATACATCCACGGGGTGGGGGATACATCCACGGGGTGGGGGCGAATCCACGGTGGGGCAGGCCAGCCGGGCGGAGATCAAGGCGGTGGCGTCAGTTCTCCGGACGCTGGGCGCGGTGCAGGGCCACGATGCCGCCGGTGAGATTGCGCCAGCTGACGTCGGACCATCCGGATGCCGCAACCGTCCGGCCCAGGGCGGCCTGGTCCGGCCACGACCGGATCGACTCGGCGAGATAGACGTAGGCGTCCGGGTTGGAGGACACCCTGCGGGCGACCCACGGCAGCGCGCGCATCAGGTAATTCATGTAGACGTGCCGGAACAGCGACACCCGGACCGCCAGCGGACGAATCCCGATCCGGAGGTCAGGCGTGGAGAACTCGCAAATGACCAGGCGGCCACCGGGCTTGGTGACCCGGGCGAACTCACGCAGCGCAGCGGGCACATCGACGATATTGCGCAGCCCGAACGAGATCGTCACCGCGTCGAAGGTTCCGTCCGCGAACGGAAGGTTCAAGGCATCGGCTGCCACCATCGGCAGCCTGCGGCGTTCCTGCTTGCGGGCTCCCGCTCGCAACATCCCGAGCGAGAAGTCGCTGGCCACCGCGTATGCCCCGGAGCGCGCCAGCTCGGCCGTCGACACCCCGGTTCCCGCTGCGACATCGAGGACCCGCTGGCCCGGCCGTAACCCGAGCGCATCACGGGTACGGCGCCGCCACCGCCGGTCCTGAGCGAAGGAGAGGACGGAGTTCGTCAGGTCGTACCGTTTGGCCACACCATCGAACATGGTGGCGACGTCACGGGGCTTCTTGTCCAAGGTTGCACGAGTCATCAGGGCTTCATTGTCGCTGATGCGATCACCCTCGGACGCGGCGGCTCGGCCAGCCGGACGGCAGCCCAGCCGAGCACGAGAAGACAGAGCAGGTAGCCGATGACCTTCGCACCCCCGAGCGGCACCCGCTCGTTCAGCAGCGACGCGCCCAGCAGGACGGCCACCACCGGATCGAGGATGAGGTTCGCGGGAAAGCTCGCGCCGAGCGGTCCGAGCTGGAATCCGACCTGCACCAGCAGGTATCCACCCACGCCGAGGACCACCACGCCAAGCAGGGGCACCAGACCGTGTCCATCGGTGAAGCCCTCGATCCCGCGAGCACTCCACACCGAGGACACCGCTTCGATCAGCACGCTGACGACTCCGAACCAGCAACCGGCGACAGCTCCGAACACGACGGCACGCCGGACGGGCCGCGCCGATCGGGCGGCGGCGATCGCCAGCACACCGACGATGACGGCGGCGCTCCACGTCAAGCCGGCAGCGCGTACGCCGATGATGTGGCCGCGCGCGGGTTCCCCCAGCAACGCGAAGAAGCCACCGAGAGCGAGAATCACCAGCGCACAGTTGTACAGATCGCCACGCGACGGCGGCGGTGACCCGAAGGCCGATCGCAGCACGACAGCTACCGGCAAGGCCAGCACGAGCAGCGGCTGCACGAGAACGACGGGCCCGCTGGCCAGCGCGATGACCTGCAGCACGATGCCGAGCACGTCGCCGGCGGTGGCGATCAGCCAGCGCGGATTGCGCAGCAGCACCACCAGCCGCCGGACGTCAGCCTCACCGCAGTACGCCGCCGCGTGCTGGCCAGCCGTCCCGGCTCCATAGGCCACTGCCGAGGCAACCCCCGCCGCGACAGCCACCGCGATCGACATCTGACGCCGCCGGCGTCCGGGTCAGTTGCTCGCGCCGGCTGAACTCTTGGCAGCCACCGGCAGCAACTTCAGCGCTGTGGAGGCAAAGTGCGAATGAACCCGGTCATCGACCGGATCCTCAGCCGGATCGGTGTGCACGCTGAGGTGCCGGTAGAGGGTGTCGCGCTGCGCAGGAATGCGGCCGGACGAACGGATCAGCTCGATGAGTTCGGTCCGGTTCGAGCGGTGCTTGGCACCGGCGGAGGAGACCACATTCTCTTCCAGCATCACCGAACCGAGGTCGTCGGCGCCGAAATGCAGGGTCAGCTGACCGATGTCCTTGCCGGTCGTCAGCCACGAGCCCTGCAGGTGATTGACGTTGTCGAAGAACAACCGGCTCACCGCGATCATCCGCAGGTATTCCAGGCTCGTCGCCTGAGTGCGTCCCTTGAGGTGGTTGTTCTCGGGCTGGTAGGTCCACGGAATAAACGAGCGGAAGCCGCCGGTCCGGTCCTGCACGTCGCGCACCATTCGAAGGTGCTCGATGCGCTCAGCGTTCGTCTCCCCAGTGCCCATCATGAATGTGGCGGTCGACTCGACGCCGAGCTGGTGGGCCGTCTCCATCACCGAGAGCCAGGTCTCGCCGTCCTCCTTCAGCGGCGCGATGACGGTGCGCGGACGCTTGACGAGGATCTCGGCGCCGGCTCCGGCGAAGGAGTCCAGCCCCGCCGTGTGCAGGCGGGTGATGACCTCGGCGTGCGGCAGGTGGCTGGTCCGTCCGATGTGCACGACCTCGGAGGCGCCCAGCGAGTGCAGCGTCAGCGTCGGGTACTCGGCCTTGATGGCGGCGAAGATCCGCTCGTACCACTCGATCCCCAGCTCGGGCGAATGGCCGCCCTGCAGCATGATCTGGGTGGCACCCAGTTCGACGGCTTCACCGCACCGTCGCAGGATCTCCTCGTCCGTGTGCGTCCAGCCCTCTTCATGCTTGGGCGCACGGTAGAAGGCACAGAACT
Source organism: Pseudonocardiales bacterium (assembly GCA_030840285.1). Classification (GTDB taxonomy): domain Bacteria; phylum Actinomycetota; class Actinomycetes; order Mycobacteriales; family Jatrophihabitantaceae; genus Jatrophihabitans_A. Next base: position 13,408 of record JAVEES010000173.1, on the reverse strand, counting down.
TGCAGGCGGTGAGGCAAACGTTGGTGTAGTTGATGTTGCGGTCGATGATGTAGGTCGCGATGTTGTCGGGGTAGCGGCGGCGACGCACGGCGTCGGCGGCCTCGCCCAGGGCGTGCAGCGGCGCATCGGTGTACAGCAGCAAAGCCTCGGCCGGCGATATCCGGCCACCGTCCGCGGCATGCGACAGCAGGTCGGCGATCTCGCGGGAGTCCTGTGCTGGCATCACGGGTATGAGGGTAACGGTCGTTCCGGCGGAGCCTCCGTCGTCCCGCCACCGTTGAGCAGGTCGTGAAGATCCTCCGCAGCCTGAGCCGCGGCACCGTCGGCCACCGCCGAGACACCGCCGAGGCCGAAATAGGAATGGTTCAAGGTCGGCCACTCACGGCTGATCACCCGGACGCCCGCGCGGCGAAGAGCGTCGGCATAGAAGTTGCCCTCGGTACGCAGCACATCCAGCGTGGCGGTGTGGATCACCGCGGGGGCTAGTCCGCTCAGATCCGCCGCACGCAGCGGTGACACCCGCCAATCCGCGGACTGCTCCGCATCGACGTAGTGCTCGGCGTAATCGCGCATTCCCTGCAGCGTCAGGCCCAGATTGCGGTTCGTCGTCCGGCGCGACATGAAGTAGTCGTTGACGGCGGTATCGGTGTAACGACCGGCCGCATCGATCACCGGGTACAGCAGGAGCTGGGCGGCCAGCGGCAGGCCGGCGTCCCGTCGCGCGATGGCCACCGAGGCGGCCAGCTGCCCGCCCACGCTGTCGCCCGCAACGATCAGCGGCTGGCCGTCGCCGCCGAGCTCGGCAAGGTTGCGGTGCGCCCACTCGGTCGCCGCCACCGCATCGTCGAAGGCCGCCGGAAAGCGGTTTTCCGGGGCAAGCCGGTATCCGATGGAGACCACCACGGCGTCCGCTTGGGTGCATATCCGGCGCGCGTGGCCGAGGTGGCTGTCGAGGTCACCGATCACCCAGCCGCCGCCGTGCAGGTACACAACTGTGGGCTTGGGGCCCTCGCCGGCCGGGCGAAGGACGCGGATCGGCAGCTGGCCCGCGGGCCCGGGAATCTCGTCGTCCACCTCGGAAGCCGGGATCAGCGCGGGATTCATCTGGGCGATCGCCAAGGCATGGTTGGTACGCGACAGCTCTCGTGCCTCGGAGTTGCTCGTCGGCTCGCCGTTGGGGCTGGTTCGCACCAGCCACTTGGCGATGTCGGCGTCGATCGTCGGTTCGCTCACTACCACGGTCCTTCAGGTCTCTTCGCTGATGTCTTGGCTGGTCGGGCGCTGATGTCTGGCTGGTCAAATCTGGTGTCTTGGCTGGTCGGTCGCTGGTGCCTTGGCTGGTCGGGAATGGGGACAAGCCTAGGCCGACAAGTGCCGGCTCCCGTTGCCGGTTCGCATGACCGTGGTCACGATGCAGTCAAACCGTGGCTCAAACCGTCGCGAAGGTCGGCGTAACGGTCGTCGGAACGGCCCCGATCGCGGCGGCCCGCCGGGCGAACTCCACGATGCCGGCGACCTGGCGGTCACCGAGCGAGAAATCGAGCGTCCGGAAGTAGTGAGCCAGCGTCACCGCGTCGAAGATCTCCCAGCGCGCAGCCTGCGCGGCGACCTCATCGACGTGCGCCAGCGCCTCGTCCCTGCTCCGGACGAAGGCATTGTGGACGTCCTTCACGATGCCCGGGTTCGCCTCAGCGAAATCCCGGCGGGCCGCCCACACCGCGAACACCATCGGCAGCCCGGTCCAAGCGCGCCAAGCCTGGCCCAGATCGTGGACGTCCAGCCCGCGTCGTGGGCCCTCGTAGGTGGCCCGCAGCGCAACATCGCCGATGACCACCGCGGCGTCGGCCTCGAGCATCATCGCATTGACGTCCGGCGGGCAGGTGAAGTATTCGGGCGCCACACCATGCACCTCGTGCAGCCACATCTCGGCAAGCAGAACCGAGGTGCGCGACGTCGAGCCCAGCGCCACCGGTCGCCCGTCCAGCTCTGCCAGGGGTCGCTGCGAGACCAGATTGACCGAAAGCACCGGGCCGTCGGATCCGACCGCGATATCGGGCAGCAACACCAGATCCTCGGCGTTGCGCAGGTACTCCACGAGCGAGATCGGGCCGATGTCGAGTCCGCCGTCGATCAGGAGTTGATTGAGATTGTCCGGGGTGTCCTTGGTGAGCTCGAGATCGAGCAACGCGCCTGAGCGCACCAATCCCCAGTAGATCGGCAGGCAGTTCAAGAATTGGATGTGGCCGACCCGGGGCCGGCCAACCGGCGTGAGGCTAGGCGGCGCTGTCACCCGACCGAGGCTACGCCGCCGCCCCGCTCAGCCTCTCAGGCTAGGTTGATGCCGTGGTCCATCCCTTCACCGACGACCTGAACCTGGCCGCCGAACTGGTGCGCGAGGCGGGTGACCTGGCGCACAAGATGCTCATGGCAGGCCTGGAAACCAGGCATAAGACCTCGGTATCGGATGTCGTGTCCGAGGCTGACCATGCCGCCGAACGGCTCGTCGTGGAACGGTTGCGCGAGCTTCGCCCGCATGACGGCCTGGTGGGCGAGGAGGGTACTGATCAGCGGCCGGGCGCCGGGGTGCAGCGCACCTGGTTCATCGATCCGGTCGACGGCACCTACAACTTCCTGCAAGGGCTGCCGTACTGGTGTGCCGCGGTTGCGCTCGCCGATGCCGAGGGTCCCATTCTGGGCGCTGTCTACCACCCCTTCGCCGATGAGCTGTGGCTCGGCGGCCGGGGCCACCGGACCACCTGCAACGGGGTACCCGTCCGGCCGCTGGTCGACATCCCGCTCTCGCAACTGTCGGTGGCTAGCTACCTGCACCCCGCGACGTTGCCCGATTCAGGCGCCCGCGAGCCGTTGCTGTCCGCGGTGAGCCGGGCAGCAACCGTACGGATGCTCGGCTCCGGATCGATCGAACTCGCCTCGGTCGCTGGTGGCCGGCTGGGTGCCTGGGTGCAACACGATTCCCTCGATTGGGACTGGCTTCCGGGGGTCGCGCTGGTAACCGCGGCTGGCGGCGTCACGTCGGTGCTCGAGCACCGGGGGCACCGCTGGCATATCGCCGGGAACCGTCAGGCGGTCGAGGAGATCCGCGCCGCGCTGCTCGCCTGACGCTCCCCGGACGTCATCGCAGGCTCGGGCCGCACCAGCGGCGGTAGCGCGGCCTGGCTCCGTACCGGTTACGCAGCACCAGTCCGGACAGCGGGATGAGCAGGAACAACACCCACAGGTGCAACGCGATCACCATCACGAGCACCAGGATGGGCAACAGCCTTGCGGCGCGGAGGGGGCGCAGACCATCAGAACGGCGGCCCCGCGGCATCTCCATCGAAGCGGGGCGCCACCGGCCGTCGGCCACGGCTGGCTGCGGGTCGAACCATGGCCTGGGCCCCGGCAGGTCGGTGAAGAGGTTGAGCAGCTCGATCCTGGTCCGCGCCACCGAGGCCAGCGCGGAACGGTCGGCGTACTCGTCCAGATCCAGCCGGCCGGCCTCCAGGTGGTCGCCCAGCGCCGCGATCGCGGCCTCCCGTTCAGCGGTTCCGATCCGGATACCGTCATCATTGGATTCGGTCATGCAACCATCCTGCGTCGCGCCATCGCTGCGAGCCAGTGCCAATTGCCCTGACGGCTTCGTGATCTCTCAGCTCGAAGCTTCAGCGGGCGCTCAGCTCTGCTGATCTCCACCGGAGAGCTTGTCGTTGAGCTGCTCGCTACGGGCCTTGCGGGCCTCGACCCGCTGTTCGAGATTGTCGGCCAACCGCTGACGTTGCTTGTTGAGCAGGACGAAGGACAGCGGGATCGACAGCAGGACGGCGATCACGGCTGCCAGCAAGCCGGGCACCCGGACGAGCCACAGCAGTCCCCAGATCGCGAAGAAGACCCCGAATCGCAGGAGAGAGTAGAGCCACATCGCGCGCAGCGAAGCACCCGCCGACGGCGCCTTCGGCTCGCTCATCGATCAGGCCCAGACGGCTTGGGGCTCGGCGCGACGCTCGGCGAGCGACACCGGCGCGTCGTACTCCCGGATGACCTCGTAGCGCGTGTTGCGCTCCTTCGGCTGGAACCCGGCGTCCCTGATGAGCGTCAGCAGGTCGTCCCTGGTGAGCTTGTCCGGCGTGCCGAAACCGTCGGCGTCGTGAGTGATCTTGTACTCGACAACCGATCCGTCCATGTCGTCGGCACCGTAATTGAGCGCCAGCTGCGACGTCGACAGGCCGTGCATGACCCAGAAAACCTTGACGTGGTCGAAGTTGTCGAGCATCAGCCGCGATACCGCGAAGGTCTTGAGCACGTCGGCGGGGGCGGCCATGTTCAGATGCGAGAGCCGGTTGTTGTCGTTGTGGAATCGCAGCGGGATGAAGACCACGTGGCCGTTCGTCTCGTCCTGCAACTCGCGAAGCCGCATGACGTGATCGACGCGGTGCCTGGGTTCTTCGATGTGGCCATAGAGCATGGTGGCCGGCGTTCGCAGGCCCTTCTTGTGCGCGAGACGGTGGATGCGCGACCAGTCTTCCCAGTGCGTGTTGTGGTCGACGACCTGCTTGCGGACCTCCCAGTCGAAGATCTCGGCGCCGCCGCCGGTCAGCGACTCGAGGCCGGCGTCGATCAGCTCATCGAGGATCGCGTCGGCCGAAAGCCCACTGATCTCTTCGAAGTAGTGCACCTCGGTCGCGGTGAATGCCTTCAGCGCAACGTCCGGCAGGACGCTCTTCAGCTCGCGCAGGACCCGGGGGTAGTACTTCCACGGCAGCGTCGGGTGCAGGCCGTTGACGATGTGCAGCTCGGTGAGACCGTCGTCCTTCATGGCACTGGCCAGCTCGACGGCCTCTTCGACCCGCATGGTGTAGGCATCCTTGGCGCCCGGCTTGCGTTCGAACGAGCAGTAAGCGCACGAGGCCCGGCAGACGTTGGTCAGGTTGAGGTGCCGGTTGACGTTGAAGAAGGTGACGTTGCCGTTCTTCTTCGTCCGGACGCCGTGTGCTTGCGCGCCCAGCCAGGCCAGGTCGTCGCAGTCATACAGATCGACCCCGTCCTGGAATGACAACCGATCACCGTTGGCGATCTTGCCGGTCAGTTCCTCTTTGCGCGCAGCGTTCCACACCATGGCGACCAGAGTACGTCCCGGGATTCGTCCGGCGGCTATCCGGTTGCTGATGGCAGATCCATGCTGGGAGGCTGAACCTATGTACGTTCCGGCGCATTTCTCGATGACCGCTGATGAGGTGGCGACGATGCTGTCAGAGATCAGCGCTGTCGATCTGGTCACCCCGGGCCCGGACGGCCTGCTCGCCACGTTCCTGCCGATGCTGTTCGATCCCCGCACCGGCGAGCACGGCAGCCTGCTCGGTCACGTCGCGCGCAACAATCCGCACTGGAAGGCAGCCGGCGGCGGGGCGGAGTCGCTGGTGATCGTGCGCGGGCCGGATGCCTACATATCGCCCTCGTGGTACGCGGCCAAGCGCGAGCACGGCCGGGTGGTTCCTACCTGGAATTACACGACGCTGCACGTCTACGGCAGCCTGGTGGCCCACGATGATCCCGAGTGGCTGCGCGGGCTGGTGACGCGGCTGACCGATCATCATGAGGGCTCGTTCGAGTCTCCGTGGGCAGTGACCGACGCGCCGGAGGGCTACATCGCCGGGCAACTGCGAGCCATTGTCGGCATCGAGCTGGTGATCACCCGGGTCGAGGCCAAGACGAAGCTCAGCCAGAACAGGTCCGAGGAGGACCGGGCGGGCGTGGTGGCCGGGTTGACCGCACGCGATCCGGACGACCCGGTCGCCAGCGCCATGCGAGAGTGAGCAGCCCCCCTTTCTCTTGATCAAGTCGCGTCTGGTGTCGCCATAGCAGCGCCAACCGTGTGTTGATCACCGAAATCTGGGGGCGATCCTCCCCTCCCCCCTTTTCTTGATCAAGTCGCGTCTGGTGTCGCCATAGCAGCATCGACGTGTGTTGATCACCGAAAATGCGGGGGGCGGTCGACGCTCGGGGTGGGAAGGCTTGGGTGGTTGCCGGCAGAGGGCGATGATGGCCGGATGAGGGATCTGCGCGGCGAGCAGGTCGAATTGGTCCTGCTAGCTCGCGAGCACGTCGCACCGCTGCGCAGAGTCCTGCATACCCCGGAGGTTCATTCGCGGTGGGGCGATGAGGATGACGCGCCCGACTGGCCGTTCGACGATCCGTCGGTAACCCGCTACGCGATCGTGCACGAGGGCACGGTGCGCGGGATGATCCAGTACGACGAGGAGAACGAGCCGATGTATCGGCATGCCTCGATAGACATCTTCCTCGATCCAGCGGTGCATGGGCGGGGACTCGGACGCGACGCGGTGCGGACGCTCGCCCTGCACCTGGTACGCGACCGCGGGCACCACCGGCTGGTGATCGATCCCGCGGCGGACAACGAGCCGGCGATCCGGTGCTACACAGCGGTGGGTTTTCGTCCCGTCGGGCTGATGCGGGCTTACGAGCGGGATGTGGACGGAAACGGCTGGCACGACGGCCTGCTGATGGATCTGCTCGCCGACGATCTCAGCGGCCTCGCACGGACGGCCGAGCCACAGCCGACAACAGCGCCCGAACGGACGGCCGAGCCGGGGCGGACACCACACTCGTAAGCTGAGGCCATGGAATACCGACAGCTTGGACGATCCGGCCTGCGAGTGTCGAGCATCACCTTGGGCACCATGGGCTTCGGCGGGACGGGCTGGGCGACGCCCGTCGGCACGATCGATGTCGAGGGCGCGCGCAGGCAGATCAACCTTGCCCGCGACGCCGGAGTGAACCTCATCGACACTGCTGACGTGTATTCCGACGGGCTGTCGGAGGAGATCGTCGGCGCGGCGCTCGGCAAGGACCGCGACGAGATGCTGCTGGCGACCAAGGTGCGCATGCCGATGGGGTCGGGCCCCAACGACGCCGGCCTGTCGCGCCATCACATCATCCGCGGTGCCGAGGCGAGCCTTCGCCGGCTGGCAACCGACCACATCGATCTGTACCAGGTCCACGAGTGGGACGGCCAGACTCCGCTGGAAGAGACGCTCAGCGCGCTGGATTCCCTGGTCCAGTCGGGCAAGGTCCGCTACATCGGAGCCTCGAACTACTCGGCCTGGCATCTGATGAAGGCACTGGGGATCTCCGAACGCGACCGGGTTCAGCGCTTTGTCAGCCAGCAGATCTACTACTCGCTGCAGGCCAGGGACGCCGAGCACGAACTCGTACCGGTATCGATCGATCACGGGCTCGGCATCCTGGTGTGGAGCCCGCTGGCCGGCGGGCTGCTGTCCGGCAAGTACCGCCGTGGGGTCGATGCCCCGGCAGGCAGCAGGCATCTGACCGATTGGGACGAGCCGCCGGTGCATGACGAGGACAAGTTGTACGACACGATCGAGGTGCTGGTGCAAGTTGGGGCAGCCCACGGTGTTTCCGCCGCCCAGGTCGCGCTGGCCTACATCATCGGCAAGCCCGGGGTCACCTCGGTCATCGTCGGTGCGCGGACCGAGAGCCAACTAGCCGACAACCTCGGAGCAGCTCACTTGAGCCTGACTGGTGACGAGGTCACCCAGCTCGACAAGGTCAGTGCGCAGCCGCTGCCTTACCCGTACTGGCACCAGGCAAGGACTGCCGCCGACCGGCTCGGCGCCGCCGATCTCAGCCTGCTTGCCCGCCACCTCAGCCGTTGAGCTTGCGGAGGATCCGCAACAGATTCGTCCGGTCGGTCTGGCTGAGTCCGCCGAAGAACTTCTCCGCCTCGGCTGAGCGGGCCGCCCTGATCGCCCGACCGGCCGCCCGGCCCTGATCGGTCAATACCACCAGGGTCGCGCGGCGATCCTCGGGATCGGGCTCGCGTCGTACCAACCCGCGGGCCTCCAGGGCATCGACCACCTCGGTCGTCGAGCGAGCAGCGATTCGCAGCTGTTCTGATAGGTCTCCCAGTCGCAATGAGCCATGCCGCATCAGGACACCCAGCGCCCGGCCGTGTGAGGGCGAGACATCCCACGGCGCAAGCGTCTCGCGCGAGAGATGACGTAAGCGGCGCGCGGCTGCCCAGAAGTGGTCCGGGAGTGCGTCGTCGCGGTCGTCAACCATCGGAATAGGTTACCAGGCATAACTGTTGTAGCCTCATCTTGAGGTTACCTCAGTAAACGTCCCAACGGTCGACGTCTGCCATGACGTCCTCAGCCCGAGAAGGAGTGGTTCCCCTGGAATCCGCACATCAGATAGGCGGCCGCCGAGCAGGCGGCCGCGTCACCGTTACCGCCGGTGAGCGCAAGCAAGCCCGCGAGGTTTCCCTTCGGCGGGTAGCTGCGCTGTTCACGTCCTACCGCTGGCCCCTGACTGTCGTGGTGGCGATCATCGTTGCCTCTTCGATCGTCTCGATGGCTTCGCCGTTCCTGCTCCGCGCGGTCATCGATACCGCGCTGCCACAAGCGAATCTCAGCCTGCTCGTCTGGCTCGTGCTCGGGATGATCGCGGTGGCCGCGGTCACCTCGGCCCTGGGTGTCGTGCAAACCTGGATCAGCACGAAGGTCGGTCAGCAGGTCATGCACCGCCTTCGATCTGACGTCTTCACTCATCTGCAGCGCCAGTCCCTCGGATTCTTCACCCGAACCCGGACGGGTGAGGTTCAGTCCCGAATCACCAACGACATCGGCGGCATGCAGTCTGTCGTCACGTCGACGGCAAGCTCGGTCGCCGCGAACCTCACGACCGTCGTTGCCACCGTCGTGGCGATGGCCGCACTGTCCTGGCGCCTGTCGCTGATCTCGCTCGTCCTGATGCCACCGGCCGTCAAGCTAACCCGCAAGGTTGCGGGACTGCGGCGTCAGATCACCGCGCATCGCCAGCGTGAACTGGCCGACCTGAACGTGACCATCGAAGAGGGTTTGTCGATCAGCGGTATCCAGCTCAGCAAGACGATGGGAACAGGCCCCGCCCTCATCAAGCGGTTCGTCGAATCGTCCGAGCGCCTGATCGATCTGGAACTGCGCTCGGAGTTGGCCGGTCGGTGGCGAATGGCCTGGATGAGCATCATGTTCGCTGTCATTCCCGCGGTGATCTACCTCAGCGCGGGGTTGCCGATGACCGCCGGCAGGATGACGATCGGCACCCTGGTTGCCTTCACCGCGCTGCAGAACGGGTTGTTCCGCCCGCTGATGGGTCTGCTCGATGTCGGCGTCTCGTTCACGAGTTCGCTCGCGCTCTTCGCACGGATCTTCGAGTACCTCGACCTTCCGGTCGAAGTCGCTGATCCGGCCGAGCCGGTCGAGATCGATCGTGCGCTCGTGACCGGCCGGGTGCAATTCGAGGACGTGACGTTCGCCTACCCGGGCAGCGACGTTGCCGCGGTTGCCGGCATCAGCCTCGACGTCCCCGCGGGCTCGACGCTGGCCCTCGTTGGCGAAACCGGCTCGGGAAAGAGCACGATCGCCTCGCTCGTCGCGCGGCTCTACGACCCGGGCAGCGGACGCGTGCTGATCGACGGTATCGATCTTCGGAGTATGCGACTGGCCGATCTCGCCGAGATAGTGGGCGTCGTGAGCCAGGAGGCGTACCTGCTGCACACGACCGTGCGGGAGAACCTTCGCTACGCAAAGCCAGAAGCTACGGACGAGGAGATCGAGCAGGCAGCACGAGCAGCCCAAGTACACGAACTCATCTCGAACTTGCCCGAGGGGTACGACACGATGGTCGGCTCGCGTGGACACCGGTTCTCCGGTGGTGAAAAGCAGCGCATCGCGATCGCGCGAACGCTGCTGCGTGATCCGAAGGTGCTCGTGCTCGACGAAGCCACCAGCGCGCTTGACACCGAAACCGAACGCGCTGTCCAGCAGGCGTTCGAGACGCTGTCCCGGGGGCGTACCACGATCACCATCGCCCACCGCCTGTCCACCGTCCGCAATGCTGAGCAGATAGTGGTGATCGATGCCGGACGGGTGATCGAATCAGGCACGCACACGAGCCTCGTCGAGAACAACGGCCGCTACGCCGCACTCGCTGCCTGACGCCGCCACATGGTCTACATATCGTCGGTGATCGCCCGACCGCCCGGGCACGACAAGGTCGACTTTAGTGGCATCGAGCCGGTTCGCTCGGCATCGAACAGCCCCGGATGACCGCTGGCCCCTAAGGTCAAGTCGCCGGGGCTTTGATCTGCGAAGACGGCGGCGCTGGCTGCCTGACGCCGCTAAATGCTTACTCGGCTACGGCGAGTTCACCCAGCTCCGACCAGCCGTCCTGGCCGACGGTCACGCTGATGATGCGGGGCGTTTCGACCAGGTGCGGCGGAAGGGTTTGCTGCGCGGCCGCGAAGTGCGCGGACTGGACGTGGGCAGCCCCCGCCTCGTCATCGCGAAAGGCCTCGACCAGGACGTACTCGCTAGGGTCCTCGACGCTGCGCGACCAGTCGAACCACAGGCAGCCGGCCTCACCGCGGGTAGCCTGCGTGAAATCCCTGGTGATCTCGGGCCATCGGTCTGCCGACTCGGGGCGGACACGGAACTTCGCGGTTATGAAGATCATGCGATTCCCATCGTTCTGCTTGCGCGAGCGCCCGGAGCGGCGGCGCCGTTCACAATGCTATTCGAGGCAGCTGGGATGCTCTTTGAGGTAGAGCAGTTCGACGTTCAGACCGCGATGAAATCGCCGAGCAGCCCCGCGAAGCGCTCGGGTTCCTCCAGGTGCGGAAAGTGCCCCGCGCCCTCGAACAGCTCGACCCGGCTGCCCGCGATCGCCTGCTGAGCGGTCACGGCATGCCAGGCGGGAATGATCGGATCCTGTGTCCCCCAGACGATCAGGGTGGGGATCTCGATGGCCATCGGCAGGTGATCATGAGCGCTCACGGTCTGCCCGCCCGGATCGATCACCGAGCGGGTCGTGGCAAGAAAGGCGCGCCGGCTCTCGGCATCACCCAGCGAGGTGAAGCCCTGCCAGGCCTCGACGACATCTGAGCCCGCCCGCAATCCGAGCCGAGCTAGCACCCGTCCGGCGGCTTCGGCCCGTCCCCGTACCCAGCTCGACGCGATCAGCGGCAGCACCCACTCAGCGCCTGGCAGCGTCGCCGCGCGAAGCAGCGGGCTTACCGATCGGCCCAGACCGCCACTGGAGACCAGCACCAGTTGCGCCACGCGTTCGGGGAATAGGTAGCAGAACTCCATGGCTATGCCGCCACCCAGCGAGTGGCCTACCAGGGTCACCCGGTCGATGCCGAGCAGGTTCAGCAGATCCCGCAGGGTGCCCGCCTGCGCGCCGAGCGAGTAGTCCCCGCGCGGCTTGGCCGACGCGCCGTGTCCGAACAGATCCGGGGCGATCATCCGGTGGTCAGTGTTCAACGAGTCGATCAGGCTCGACCAGCTGCGATTGGACCCCAGCAGCCCGTGGATGAACAGGACGGCCGGGCCCTGGCCGCTGTCGAGGTACCAGAGCTCGTGCCCGTGCACGGTCACGGTATGAGCGCTCGAGCCGGGCACCGGCACCTCCGAAGCGTCGCGACAGGTTCCTACCAGAGGGTAACTTACGCAACCGTAGGTTTGCCAGGCGAGACGCCGTCAGCAGCTGAGGTTCGAAAGTACGACGTCCCGACCGCGAGCCGCGGATCAGGCCTTGGGCAGGACGGGTTCCGCGTGGTCCCCGGCGGCCCTGACCCGGCCTTCGAAGCGGGTGGACAGCACCACCGTCGACCTGGTCCGGGATACCCCCTCGATCTTGGACAAGTCCCGGATCGCCCGCTCGAGACCCCCGATATCGGGAACTCGCACCTTCACCACGAACGATTCCTCGCCCGCGACGAACCAGCAGTCCTCGACCGCCGCCAGCGCCGCAAGGTGCTCGGCGACGGCATCCTCGTCGGCTGTGTCGGACAGGAACACCCCGACCAGCGCGCTCATCGAGTAACCGAGCGCCTCGGGCGCGACGGCCGCGTGATAGCCGGTGATCACGCCGGCTGCCTCAAGCTTTCCGACCCGCTCGTGCACCGCCGGCGCGGACAAGCCCACCTCGCGCGCGAGCTCGGCGAAGGTGGCGCGCGCATTGGCCCGAAGGGCGTCGAGGATCGAGCGGTCGACGGCATCCATATCGGCAGTCTGTCAGACCGGCCGGACGCGGGCGGCGGATCGCCGAGCGGCCGGACGGGTCACCGGTCGAACCCCTCGCGCTGATCGGCGCGCAGCGCACCGAGCTGACCGGACCACCGCGTGATCAACGAATGCGGCACTCCCAGAACGTCCAGAACCTTCGCGGCGACGAAGTCCACCAACTGCTGAACCGAGCCGGCACCGGCGTAAAAGGCCGGGCTCGCCGGCAGCACCACGGCGCCGGCATCGTTGAGTTCGAGCATTCGTTGCAGGGTTCCGCGGGTGTACGGGGTCTCGCGCGGCACGACCACCAGCGGCCGGCCTTCTTTCAGCGTCACGTCGGCGGCTCGCTGGAGCAGATCCTTGCTCAAGCCCAGTGCGATCCCCGCCACCGCCGCGGTGGACGCCGGCACCACGACCATCCCGCGCGCCGGGTAGGACCCGCTGGCGGGTCCGGCCGCCAGATCATTGGCGGTCCAGTACCGCACACGTTCCGGATCGATGTCGCGCCGCAGCCAGCCGGACAGGTCCGCGCGCCAACTGTTGTCCCGGAAGGAGATCCCGGTCTCGTCCAGCAGGGTGAGCCGGGCAGCCCGGGAGACGATCAGCTCCACCGCCTCGCCGGCGTCGATCAGGCCATTGAGGACGGCCCTGGCGTACGGCGTTCCCGAGGCCCCCGATACACCGACGACCCAGGGAAGGGGATCGCTCACGCCCGCAGGCCGTTCAGCACGAGGTCGATCAGCGCGAAGACGAACAGCTGGATGCCGACGAAGCCGTTCGCCGTGAAGAACGCCCGGTTGACCCTCGACAGGTCATCTGAACGGACGATGGCGTGCTCGTAGGCCAGCACCGCCGCGGTGATCGCCAGTCCGATCCACCACAGCGCACCGAGCCCCGCGGCGAGACCGAACCACGTGAAGCAGCCGACGGTTGCCAGGTGGGTGAGCGAGGACCAGCGCAGCGCGGAGGGGATACCGAACCTCGCGGGGAACGACCGCGAGCCGATCCGCCGGTCGATCTCGGCGTCCTGGCAGGAGTAGATCAGGTCGAAACCGCCGATCCAGGTCCCGACCGCCAGGCCGAGTGCGGTTGCCGGCCACGCGAATCCTCCGGTGACCCCCATCCACGCGCCGATCGGCGCCACCGCCTGTGCCAGCGCCAGCAGCACCTGCGGAAAATCGGTGAACCGCTTGCCGTAGGAATACAGCACCAGCAGCCCAACCGCGATCGGCGACAGCAGCAGCGGGAGGCGGCCGAGCGCTGCGGCGGCGCCCAGGAATATCGCCAGGGACACCAGCAGGCCACGCCAGGCCACGCCCAGCGAC
>JAVEES010000141.1 GCA_030840285.1 Pseudonocardiales bacterium | reverse complement strand
CGAGCTGGGCGCCTCCCACGCCGACTTCCGGCTCGAGCGGATCCGGGTCGCCTCGCTGACCCTGCGCGACGGGCAGTTGGACGCCAGCACCGATGACGAGGATCTCGGGCTGGCGGTGCGGGTGGTGCACGAGGGCGCATGGGGCTTCGCCAGCGGCATCGAGCGAACGCCACAAGCGGCAGCCAGGCTGGCCGAACAGGCAGTCGCCACCGCCAAGGTCAGCCGCGTCCTGAGTTCACGTCCGGTCGAACTGGCGGACGAGCCGGTATATGCCGACCAGAGCTGGGTGTCGAGCTATGAGCTCAATCCCTTCGACGTTCCGGAGTCCGACCGAGCGGCCTTGCTGAGCGACTTCTCCGAGCGCCTGCTGGGCGCCGACGGGGTGGACCACGTCGATGCCCGCCTGATTCAGGTCCAGGAGAACAAGTACTACGCCGACCTGGCCGGCACGGTGACCACCCAGCAGCGCATCCGGATGCATCCGGAGCTCACGGCCGTGCAGGTCGACCCGGCCGGCGGCGGGTTCTCCTCGATGCGCACGACCGCGCCGCCGGTCGGACGCGGCTGGGAGTACCTCACCGGTACCGGCTGGGATTTCGCCGCCGAACTGGCCGAGTTGCCGGAACTGCTGGCCGAGCACGTGAAGGCGCCCTCGGTGGCGCCCGGTTCGTATGACCTCGTGATCGACCCGTCCAATCTGTGGCTGACGATCCATGAGTCCATCGGACACGCCACCGAGCTCGACCGGGCACTGGGTTACGAGGCCGCCTACGCGGGAACCTCCTTCGCCACCTTCAACAAGCTGGGATCGCTGCAATACGGCAGCCCGATCATGAACGTCACCGGCGACCGGACGGTGGAGCACGGTCTCGCCTCGATCGGTTTCGACGACGAGGGAGTGGCGACGTCGTCCTTCGACATCATCGCCGACGGCGTGCTGGTCGGCTACCAGCTGAACCGGCAGATGGCCTACGACAACAACCTGGGGCGTTCCAACGGTTGCGCGCTGGCTGATTCACCGAGCCACATTCCTTTACAGCGAATGGCCAATGTGTCGCTGCAGCCCGGTCCTGAGGACGTCTCCACCGCGGACCTGATCGCGGGTGTCGAGCGTGGCATCTACGTGGTGGGCGACAAGTCGTGGTCTATCGACATGCAGCGCTACAACTTCCAGTTCACGGGCCAGCGGTTCTTCACGATCGAGAACGGCCAGCTCACCGGGCAGGTTAGGGACGTGGCCTACCAGGCGACCACGACCGAGTTCTGGGGCTCGATGGAGGCGGTGGGAGGCCAGCAGACCTTCGTGCTCGGCGGCGCTTTCAACTGCGGAAAGGGCCAGCCCGGGCAGGTCGCGGCGGTATCGCATGGCTGCCCGTCCGCCCTGTTCCGCGGGGTCAATGTCCTGAACACCGTGAGCGAGGGTGGCCGCTGATGACCGAGAACCCAGCCGGTGAACGGTCACCGCACGACGTCCACGTGACCTCGGTACCTGAGCCGGTAGCCCCCGGCATCCAGGACCTGGTCGAGCAGGCACTCGCGTTGTCGAAGGCAGACGGCTGCATCGTGATCGGCGCCGAGCGGACCGAGGCGAACCTGCGGTGGGCGAACAACAGCCTGACCACCAACGGCCAGATGTCTTCTCGAACCATCACGGTGATCTCGACGATGCCCGTCGAGGGCGGCACATCCTCGGGCGTAGTTTCGCGAGCGATCAGCACCGTGGACGAGCTTTCGGACCTCGTCGCGCGCAGCGAGGACGCCGCCCGCAACGGCTCGCCGGCCGACGATGCGGCGCCGCTGGTCGAGTCCTACCCGAATGATGATGATTGGTCGGCAGCCCCGGCGGCCACCTCGATCGACGTCTTCGCGCAGTTCGCCCCCGCGCTCGGTATCGCGTTCGCGCAGGCCGAACAGGGCGCCAGGCTGCTGTACGGCTTCGCCGAGCACATCATGACCTCCTACTTCCTGGCGACCTCGACCGGCCTGCGCCGGCGCTTCGATCAACCCACCGGACGGGTCGAGGTGAACGCCAAGTCGGTGGATCTGAGCCGCTCGGCGTGGGTCGGCATGCACACTCGCGACTTCTCCGACGTCGACGTTCCGGGTTTGGCAGCTCAGCTGGAGGAGCGGTTGCGGTGGGCCGAGAACCGGGTCGAACTGCCCGCGGGCCGCTACGAGACCCTGCTACCACCGACCGCGGTCGCCGACCTGCTCACCTATGCCTACTGGACAGCCTCTGCACGCGACGCCGAGGAGGGCCGCAACGTCTTCTCAGCACCTGGCGGTTCGACCAAACTGGGACAGCGACTCGCGGCGCTACCGGTGCGGCTGCACTCCGACCCCTCCGAGCCGGGTCTGGAATGCCCGCCGTTCGTGATCGCGCCGTCCTCTGAGGGCGGTATCCAGTCCGTTTTCGACAACGGGGCACCCGTTCAGCCGACGTCCTGGATCGCGGACGGTGTGCTGACCAACCTGATCCGTAGCCGTAACTGGGCGGCCCGCTCCGGTGCCGACCCGGTTTTCCCGGTGGACAACTTGATCCTCGACGGTGGTGGCACGGCGACGACTCAGGACATGATCGCCTCGACGAAGCGCGGGCTGCTGCTCACCTGTCTCTGGTACATCCGCCAGGTAGATCCGCAGACCCTGCTGCTGACCGGGCTGACGCGGGACGGCGTCTACCTGATCGAGGACGGTCAGGTCGTCGGCGCGGTGAACAACTTCCGTTTCAACGAGTCACCGATCGATTTGCTGGGCAGGATCAGCGAGGTGGGACGAAGCGAGCACACCCTGCCGCGCGAGTGGAGTGACTACTTCACCCGAACATCGATGCCGACCGTGCGGGTACCGGATTTCAACATGTCCACGGTGAGCAGGGCTTCGTAGCCCGCTGCCGCCGTCGCACGACCGGGTTGGTAGGCCCACGAGTCGTCATGACGCAATACCGGCATACCAACTGGTGTGAGAAGCAACGCATCACCTCCGTGACCTATGTAAGCGCTCTCAGCGGTTAACTTCGACTATCCCTTCGCCGGGACTGACGACTACACCGCGCAATTCGAGCTGTATTCGCCGTACCGCGAAAATCTGAACAGTCAACGTCGACTGCCAAGGAGTGTTTGCCATGACCGCAACCATCGGCCTGCAGGCCGCCCCCACCACGCACACCGAACTACTTCGCTGGGTTCGCGAGGTTGCCGAGCTGACACAGCCTTCCCAAGTCGTCTGGTGCGATGGCTCGCCTGACGAGTGGACCAGGATCACCGACGAACTGGTCGAGACCGGCACGTTCATCCAGCTCGATCCCGAGAAGAAGCCGAATTCGTTCTACTGCGCATCCGACCCGACCGACGTCGCGCGCGTCGAGGACCGGACCTTCATCTGTTCGCGCGATCCTGCCGACTGTGGTCCCACCAACAACTGGATGGATCCCGTCGACATGAAGGCGCTGCTGACCGAGCGCTTCCGTGGCTCGATGCACGGCCGGACCATGTACGTCATTCCGTACTGCATGGGTCCGCTCACCGCCAGCGAGCCGATGCTCGGTGTCGAACTCACCGACTCCGCCTACGTCGTCGCGTCGATGCACATCATGACCCGGATGGGTAGCAAGGCCCTTCAGCTGTTCACCAAGGACGGGATCGACCAGCCCTACGTGGCCGGCCTGCATTCGGTAGGTGCGCCGCTGGAATCGGGTCAGGTGGATGAGGTCTGGCCCTGCAACGACACCAAGTACATCGTGCATTTCCCCGAGGAACGGCTCATCTGGTCCTACGGCTCGGGCTACGGCGGCAACGCGCTGCTGGGCAAGAAGTGCTACTCGCTGCGCATCGCCTCGGTTAAGGCTCGGGACGAGGGCTGGCTCGCCGAGCACATGCTGATCCTCAAGCTCACCAGCCCGGAGCAACGCGCGTACTACATCGCGGCCGCCTTCCCGTCGGCCTGCGGCAAGACAAACCTGGCCATGCTCGACCCGACGCTGGAAGGCTGGAAGGTCGAGACGATCGGCGATGACATCGCCTGGATCCGGTTCGGCGAGGACGGCCGGATGTACGCGGTCAACCCCGAGAACGGCTTCTTCGGCGTCGCACCGGGAACCGACTGGCACACCAACCCGAACGCGATGCGCACCATCGCCAAGGGCAATTCGCTGTTCACCAACGTGGGCCTGACCGATGACGGCGACATCTGGTGGGAGGGCATGGGCGAGCCACCGGCGCATCTCACCGACTGGAAACGGCAGAGCTGGACGCCGGGAGGCGAGGCGCTGGCGGCGCATCCCAACTCGCGGTACTGCACGCCGATCGAGCAGTGCGAAACGAAAGCACCGGAATGGGACGACCCGAATGGCGTCCCGCTGGACGCGATTTTCTTCGGCGGGCGCCGCAAGGACACCGTCCCGCTGGTGACCGAAGCTCGTGACTGGCAGCACGGCGTGTTCATGGGAGCGACGCTGTCCTCGGAGACGACCGCCGCGGCCGTCGGCCAGGTCGGCATCGTGCGCCGCGATCCGATGGCGATGCTGCCCTTCATCGGCTACCACGCCGGCGACTACTTCGCGCACTGGATCGAGGTCGGCAAGGGAGCCGACGCGGTGAGGTTGCCCAAGGTCTTCTACGTCAACTGGTTCCGTCGCGACGACGAGGGCAAGTTCGTCTGGCCGGGGTTCGGTGAGAACATCCGCGTACTGAAGTGGGCTATCGAGCGCATCGAGGGCAAGGCGGCGGCGATCGACACCCCGATCGGCCGGGTCCCGACCCCTGACGCCCTGGATATCGCCGGGCTCGACCTGAGCGAGGCGGAGCTGACCAAGGCGCTGGCGGTGGATGTCGATCAGTGGCGCGCTGAGATCCCGGCGATCGAAGAATGGTTCGCCACGATCGGGGACAAGGTCCCGTCCTCGCTGCGAGACGAGCTCGAGTCGCTCAAGCTGCGCCTCGGCTAGGCACCTCCGAAAATAGGCGTCTCAGAAATAGGCGTCTCAGAAATAGGCGTCTCAGAAATAGGCACCTTCGAATA
>JAVEES010000132.1 GCA_030840285.1 Pseudonocardiales bacterium | reverse complement strand
CGGAGCGACAGGACGATCGCGCCGTCCGCTCCCGCGACTACCTCGCGCAGCGCTTCTGCCGCCTGATCGAGCGGACGGACGGACGCGATCGGCACGCTAAGGGTGCCGTGGGCCAGCAGCTCCGCGAGGGCCGAAAGCTGCCGACCATCGGGCCGGACGTAGACGTCCGATACGGCGACGCCCCGTTCCTCCCGCGGCGGGTCGCCCGTGATCGTGGCGAGGCGGCCGCCGTCAGCAACCGCCTTCAACGTGGTCGCCGCCTGCCCGGGGGCAGCGTTGACGGCCTTGGGCGCGCCGCCGCCGGTGATCTCGCGAACGAGGGCGGGCCAGTCGCCGTGGTAGTCGAGCACCTCCGACGCGCCGTAGCCGCGCATGCGCTCGACCTTCTTCGCGCTCGCGGTCGCGATCACGCGCGCGCCCCGAGCCGCGGCGAGCTGGACGAGCAGGCCACCTGTGACTCCGCCGGCTCCGTTGACGACGACCCAGCCGCCACTCTCGATCCCAAGAGCCTCGTCGAGTGCCTGAGCCGCAGTGAGCGCCGGAATGGGAAACGCTCCGCTGGCCTCCCATGACGCCGCTGGCGGCCGGGCCGCGACGCTCGCCGCCGGAGCGAGCACCCTCCCAGCCCACGTCCCGTGACGCCGAAGCGGCAGCGGATGTGTCATCACCGCGTCGCCCTCCCGCAGCTCGGCCACGCCAGAGCCGACCGCTGCGACCGTGCCGGACGCCTCCGTCCCGAGCGCCATCGGAGCCGGACCGCCGATCTGCCAACTGCCGATCCTGACGAGGTCGTCCCAGTTGCCGATGCCGGCGGCGACGACGTCGATGATGACCTCGCCTTCGGCAGGCGTCGCCGGCTCGTCCACCTCGAAGATCTGGACGGGCTCGCCGAGTCCTGTGATCCCGGCCGCTCGCATCCTGAGCGCACTTTACTGGCGTTGGTCGGCGCGGGCCGTATTTGTCTCTTTCCTCGGACTGAATCGGTCGTGCTGGTGTGGTCCCGGTGTGGTCCCGCTCGCCGCACCGGGCCACTAGGCCGCTCGTGAAGCCAAGCGGCGGTTTGCGGTGGCCAAGACACTCGCCGAGGCGACGACGCCGACGGCACCGGACATCGAGCGCTACCTGCAAGCACTCGACCAATATTTCTCAGCCGCACCATACAAGCGGTGGTTCACTCCGTCGTTCGAGCCGATCCTAAACGGCCTCGGTGTGAGCTACTACCCACCCGCCGCCGGAGCCCTCCACACGGACATCTGCAGCCAGTTGGCGACCAATCCAACGTGGAGTGGACTGGGCGCTCGCCGACTTTCGCTGTCGGCAGCTGGTGGCGCGGTTTGGCGCGATCTGATCAGCGCGCTTCGGCCGGACATCCTGCTGATGTCTGTCGCTCGCGCGCACCTTGCAGCCTTGGGAGCCGCGCCGACCAAGGAGTGGGAGTCGGTGTTCATCGTCGAGAGGGAGAATCCCTACATCGTGCGTGCGCGCCGCGTCCGGATCGGAGATGCGGAACCGTTGGTTGTGTTCGGCCAGGCGGCCAACACGCCGTTCGGCACGATCTCTGGCAATGACAAACGGCGGCTGGGAGAGACCCTGCTTGGGAGGTTCTGATGCACGACAAAATCTGCTTCGTTCAGTTCCTACATCCCGGAGGCGAGCATCGACCCTCCGGCGACTTCATGCCGTGGAACGTCGACGACCACCGCAGGAAGTTCCTCGTCGCCCCCGGTGTAGCTCAGGGACACCAAGATCACCATCAGGGCGACCTCGTCTTCTGGGCGGAATAGGAGGCCCAGTCCCAGGTCTGCCACAGATACGCCACTCCGATGCATGAGGGGCCGCACCTTCTTCAGCAGCCGGTCTGCCAACCGGTCAAGGGATGGGTACAGAACACCGCCCCCTACGTCTTCGGCAACCAGTTTCACTACACCGGATGCCAGCAACACCGCGGCGGGCTCATCCCGCAGCCAAACCTCGCCGCCGTGCAGGCGCTCTGGGACGAAGTGAGACGACAAGTGCTGGGAACGGGACCACTCCTTGGCACGAGCCTCAACGAACCGCAGATCAAGCGGGATGCTGCGGCGGCCTAGCGATGGGTGGTGGCCGAGCTGGCGAGGGAGAAGTCGGGTGGGCTGATCGTCTCACCATCAGGGAGCCGTAGTAGCGCCGGGATGGGCAACATGATCTGGTGGTCGAATGAAACCGACCACGTGCCGCGGAATGGGTTCTTCAGATGTTGGTCAGGTAGGTCTGCTGAGGAGGGCACATTCGCAAAGGGCGCGACGTTAGGGGTGGATTCGGCCCCGCTCACGACTCCAGCGATGAATCTGGCGCGTCGCGAGGTCAAATACGCAAGCATGGCGGTGCGTGACGACTGCTCTCGGACGTGCCGATCTCTTTTGCCGCCGTTCCGGTTTGCGGTTGCCGATCCTTCTTGCGCCGATGGCCGGTGTCCGCGCGCCGTCACTGTCGATCGCCGGTCGCTACACGCTCGAGCAGCGCCAGCTCGAGAGTGTCAAA
>JAVEES010000100.1 GCA_030840285.1 Pseudonocardiales bacterium | reverse complement strand
TCCCCGACACGGCGACCATCCCGGACGGGTGTGCGTGAGTCCGTGCGGAATCTCCGTGTCCACCTGGCAAGCGAAAGCGGCGCCATCACGATCCTCGTGGCGCTGCTCATCCCGTTCTGCATCCTGATGATGTCGCTCGGGCTCACCGCGGGCGACTGGTGGGTGCACAAGCGCCACCTTCAGACCCAAGTCGACGCCGCGGCGCTGGCGGCCGCTCAGGACTTCAGCTTCCCCTGCACGACATTGCAGCCGGCGATGGAGAGCCGCGTCGCCGAATACGGCGGCACTCGAAATGCACAGGTCGAGGGCACGCAGAGCAACGTACAACTCGCGGTCAACTCGCCAACTTACCCCGGCCAGGCGACGAGCGACGATACGCCGGCGGCCGACCCGTGCTCGTCGATGATGGTAGACGTCAAGGCCACCGAAACCGGTCTGGCGGGACCGATCGGCGTCGGCTTCATCCCCACGATCAACGCCCATGCGCGTGTCGAGATCTTCAAGGCGCAGTCACTCGAGGGGCTGCTCCCCCTCGCGGTCCCCGAACCCGCTCCGCGGCAGATCCGCGCGGTGTTCATCGACGAGGCCGATGGGACCGAGATCACCCACGTCGATCTCGCGCAGACCGGCAAAGACGGGTCCGGCAACCCGATCTGGGACAACGCGTCGACCCCGCGCGCCGTGACCGTCGCTGCGCACAGCCGGATTGGTGTGCGCTTGGTGCTCACTGGCTCGACATCGTTCACCTGTGGCGATCCGCTCGTCGACTGCTACGACGGCACGTCGGGCAACGGACTCGTCTTCATCCGCGGATGGGCAGGGGTGGCGCCCGTCACCCTCGGAGCCGACCCGAAGGTGCGGGGCGTCACGCTCAGCAGCACCAGTTGCGACGACCCGTACTTCTCGCGTCCGAATGCGTCTTGCAACGTGGCGGTTCACGCGGACATCGACTTCGGTGGCGTAGGCAATCCCGAAACGGCCGCCAACATGGCAACCGTGCGCGTCGCGAACCTCCAGATGGGCGGTGCGGACGTCCTCCTGCACTACTGCGCCACAGGCGCTTCGGGGTGCGATATCGGCCTGTGGAACTCGGCCGAGGTCATTCCGGTCGCGGCCGGCACTGGACCGGTCAACATCGGCCTCGATTGGGCCGAGACGGCCAACTCGATGACCGGTCCGGCACGCTCCTGCAAGAACACGGCGTTCAAGAACAGCAACCCGTGCCAGGGCAGCTTCGGCAACGTCCAGCGCAGCTTCGCCGGCGACGACACCTCCTCCGGGCCGTTGCAGCTCGTCCAGGTGCTGGAGGACGACGTCGCGGGCGCCAACAGCCTCCGCCAGTGCGATGCGACGAATGGCGCATGCACGTACCCGCTCGTCGTCCGCCTCTCGATCAAAGGCTCGCTGAAGCCGGCGACGTCTGCCACCGACCCGCCCACCCAGATCCGGATCACCGACAAGAACCAGACCCAGGCGCTCGACTGCGATCCAGACTTGAACACGATCGAGCTGGAGCTCGCCAAGGGCTGCGGGCCGCTGTACACCGTGAACAGCGGCCGTCCTTGCGGCAAGAAGAACGTTGAGCAGTCGCCGTGGCCCAACCAGACAGCGCCGTGGGAGTGCGTCGCGATCTCCACCGGCGGCAAGCCGCCGCAGATCGCCGACGGTTTCAACACACGTGTTCTCGGCAGCGCCTCGGCGACCACGTGCACTGGCCCGAACCGGTTCAAGGCGGACTTCGGCCACTGGAGCCACAGCGATCCACGCGTCGTCCAGCTGATCACGACACCTTTCGGGACATTCACCGGCAGCGGCACGGATGACACGTTCCCGGTCACGAACTTCGCCACCTTTTACATCACCGGCTGGGGCGGAAACGGCGGCCACAACAACCCCTGCGAGACCACCGCGATCCCGGCCGACCCCAACCTTCATGACGACGCCCCGGCCGGGCCGGGGTACGTCGTCGGTCATTTCATCTCATACGTGGAGCCGCTTCCCGCCGGAGGCTCGCCCAGTACCGACCACTGCGACCCAGCCGTCGTAACCACCTGCGTCGCAGTGCTGACGCGCTAGGAGGAACTCACCATGGAATTCGTCAAAAAGTCACCGCTGCGTTCCGGTCTCACGAGCCGGACAGGCGTGCTGATCGTCGCTGGTATGGCGGCGTTTTTCGCCGCCCTGCTCGTATTCGCCGCCATCAACTCCGCACGCAAGGACAACGGGAGCGCGGTCGCTCCGGTCAGCGTGCTCGTCGCCGGCCAGCTCATCCCTAAGGGCAGCTCCGGCCAAGCCGTTGCCGAACAGCAACTGTTTCGCACGGTGCGCATCAGCGACAACGCCCGCGTGTCGGGTGTCGTCACCGATATCGGCCAGATCCGTGACAAGGTCGCGACCGCGGACATCTATCCCGGCCAGCAGATCAGCGCCAACAGCTTCGCCGCCTCCGGCGGGGCGTTGACCGCAAAGCTCGCCGCCTCCGACCGTGCAGTGAAGGTCTCTCTCGACTCATCGCACGGACTGGTGGGGGACATCAGCGCCGGCGACCATGTCGACCTTCTCGCTGGCTTCAACATCCAAGGCGGTGCGAGCGGCACCCGCGCCGTCATGAAGCCACTGGCACGCAACGTGCCCGTCCTCAAGGTCGACAAGGGCGACTCGTCCGGGTCCGGCACGAATGCGACGAGCAACATGACGGTCAAGGTGAGCGACGTGATGGCGACCAAGGTCGCGTTCACCGCCGACAACGGCAAGCTGTGGGTGATCCTGCGTCCAGCCGCCGGGGCCAGGGAGACCTCCCCGAGCATCGTCACGGTGGAATCGGTGCTCTTCGGAGTCAAGCCGCTCCAAGTTCGGGGCAAGCGATGATTCAGTCCATCCGGACGACGGTCGCCCTCGGGCCAACCGCAAATCGCGAGGTGATTGAGACCGCCTGCGGTCGCGAGACCGGGATCACGCTGTCGGCGTTCGTCCAGGCCCGAGCGGAGGAGCTCGCCCATCTATCCTCACAGCCGCACGACGCCCTCGTAGTGGCGTGCGCCGGAGAGTCGCACGACGTCCTGACCTTCATCTCGGGAGCCGTGGCGCAGCGCCCGGGACGACCGGTGGTCGTGGTGTACGAGGGAACAGCGAACGGATTCGTCCACCAAGCCTTCGACGCCGGCGCGGCAGACCTGATCAACAGCAACATTGCCAACGGTTCGGCAGCCGCTGACGGCCTGGGACGCGAGATCGCGTTCGCACTGGAGAAGGCGATAGTCCGAGGCCCGTCGACGCCCGCAGCCCCGCCGGCAGCGGCCCCGCAAACACGCGGTGCCATGATTGCCG
>JAVEES010000002.1 GCA_030840285.1 Pseudonocardiales bacterium | reverse complement strand
CGGGCGGCCCGGGACGGACGCGTCGCCCGTCGCGCCGGTGGCGGCGGCGCGAGTGCTTCATGCAGGTAGTTGGCCAGCCGGCGCCGGGCAACTGCCCTGTTCTGCAGTTGCGATCGCTCCTGCGAGGATGTGATGCTGATCACGCCGTCGACGAGCCGACCGGCCAGTGCGGCGAGCACCCGTTCGCGCTGTTGCTCGTCCAAAGCAGCAGAGGCCCCGACGTCGAAGCGCAGCTCCACCCGGCTGTCCGTCGTGTTCACCGACTGGCCGCCCGGGCCCGAGGAACGAGAGAACCGCTCCATCAGCTCGGATGCCGGGATCCTGAGCCCCCGGGGTATGCCCCGTCCGGGAGCAAGGACGATGTCTCCCGGCGAGGCGACGTCTGAGGCTGCGTGGGGCATCCGGTGATTCTCGCTGAGCCGGCCGCCGTGGTCGAGCCGCACCCCTCCCGTCCGGTTGATCAACTCGCGTTTGCGGTCGCTATCGCAGCGTCAGACGCGAGTTGATCACCGAAAAGGGCGCCGGGAGGAGGCCCGAGAGGGGGCAGGGGGTGTCAGGGCGTCACGGGACGGGACTGGGCATCGCGCATCCAGGCGGTGATCTCGTCGGGCTCGCGGGGGAGTGCCCCCGAAAGGTTCACCGGATCCCCATCGGTCACCAGGATGTCGTCCTCGATCCGGATACCGATGCCCCGCCACTCGGCCGGTACCGACAGGTCGTTGGGCTGAAAGTAGAGCCCGGGCTCGACCGTCAGCACGCAGCCGGCGGCGAGGTTGCCATTGCGATAGGTCTCATCGCGTGCGGCGGCGCAGTCATGCACATCCAAGCCGAGCAGGTGGCTGACCCCGTGCAGCGTGTACCGGCGGTGCAGGCCGGCGCCGGGAGCCTCGACGTCATCGCCGCAGGAGACGTCCGCCGTCACAGGCAAGATTCCCCAGCTGTGCAGATGATCCGCGAGCACCCACATCGCGGCGCGGTGCGCGGCGAGGAAGTCGGCGCCGGCCCGTACCTCGCCGATGCCCGCCTGCTGGGCCTCGAGCACCGCCACGTAGAGCTGGCGCTGTGCGGGTGTCCACTGGCCAGAGACCGGCATCGTCCTGGTTACGTCGGCGGTATAGAGGGAATCGACCTCGACACCCATGTCGGCGAGCAGTAGTTGCCCCTCGGCGAGGTCGCCGTCGTTGCGCCACCAATGCAGCGTCGTGGCATGCCGTCCGGCACCGACGATCGAGGTGTAGCCGACGTCGTTGCCCTCCTTGCGGGCGCGCCGCCAGAAGGTGCCTTCCAGCCAGCGCTCGCCCCGGCGACCGCCGGCCGCCAGCACCGCCGGTATCTCGGCCACCACGTCGGTGAACCCCCGGGTGGTCGCGTCACAGGCCGCCTGAAGCTGGCTTATCTCCCACTCGTCCTTCACCAGCCGCAGTTCGTCGATAGTGCGCTTCAACAGCTCGCTCGACGCGCTGCCGGCAGCGCCCGGTAACAGGTCATCGACGAGCGGATCGAGCCCCGGCAGGGTCATGACCTGCTCCCTGCCCAGCCCCCGAACGTCGGCAGCCAGCTCGGACAGCGGCCGCACCTCGAGGCCGAGGACTTCAGAGGTCTCGACCACGGATGGCACGTTGCCCACCCAAAGGGCACCGTAGCGCCGGTTCGTGAAGTACCCGGCCTCGCCCGGACCCGCGTACTCGCGCACATAGAGGCTGGCTCGATGGCTGCCCGCACCGGTGGGAGCGAGCACCAGCACGGCGCCCTCCACCGTCTCACCGGTCAACCAGTTGAACGCCGAGGATGCTCGAAACGCGAAGTCGGTGTCGTTGGCGCGCACCTTCGCAACTCCGGCCGGGACGACCACCAGGGCGCCCGGAAGGGCGGCAGACAGCTGCGCCCGGTTCTTGGCGTAGCTCGCGACGCCGGCCGCGGGGTCGCCGCTCGGGCTGGCCGGGTGTGGCATGCGAGGCGCCGGCTCCCAATCTTCGGCGATCGCCCGCGCCAGGCCGTCCGGCAGCGGTATGTCGTGGGAAGTGGTGCCCTCGCTGGTGGCCTCGCTGGTCGGCTCGCTCGTGCCCTCGCTGGTTGGCTCGCTAGTCATGCTGGGAGTTTAGGCCCGGAGTTCGGGCCGAGTCTTTGGGCTGAAAACTGCTCCCGTTACCAGCAAGCGAATGCGTCGTTGAACCTCACACGGACGTTGCACGACGAAGATAACTCTCGACAAGAGGGTGAGGGATGCGATCTACTTCGGTTGAAGTTGATCATGTTCAGCCCAATGTCGAGGCCTCAGCGTGGCGCGATGTCAAGGCGTTGGACCGTATGTGAAAATTGAGGGTTCCTTACTCACTCAACACCTGTGTATAGTTGCCGTTAGCCCAAGTGCGGGTAGAGAGTCAGTCGGGGGTCTGACGATCGAATCGAGAGGCCCTGCTGATGAACTTCAGACGTCCGCCCCGACGGGCTGCTGCCACGTCGTCGCGACGTAGCAGTTCACTGTTCGGCGCTGTGGACATGGTTCTGCAGCCCATTGTCGATGTCCGAAGTGGTGCCCTCGTCGCTGCTGAGGCGCTTGCTCGCTTCCCTGGTCACCTGGATTCGCCGGTCGATGAGACCTTCGCGCTGGCACATGCGGCCGGAC
This sequence comes from Pseudonocardiales bacterium, assembly GCA_030840285.1. Taxonomy (GTDB): domain Bacteria; phylum Actinomycetota; class Actinomycetes; order Mycobacteriales; family Jatrophihabitantaceae; genus Jatrophihabitans_A. The sequence continues at coordinate 10,380 of JAVEES010000002.1, read as the reverse complement.
GGGGAGCCGAGCTGGAAGCGGCCTGTTTGCGTGCCGCGTTGCGCAAGAAGCGCATGGAGATGCCCGAGGGCGTGCTGCTCACCGTCAACGTCAGCCCGGACGCCCTCGCTCATCCCAGTGTTCAGAGCGCGCTGCTGTGCGATCTTCATGACGTCGTAGTCGAGATCACCGAGCACGCGTCGGCCGATCTGTCCGCCTTGCAGGCCTCGCTGCAAGATCTGCGCAGCCGCGGCGCCCGGATCGCCATCGATGATGCGAGCACCGGTTACGCCGGCTTGCTGCGGCTGACGGCGCTGCGCCCCGACCTTGTCAAGCTCGACAAGGGGCTCGTCACCGGCGCCCGGACGAGCGTCGAGCAGACGGCTGTGATCGAAGCACTGGTCAGCCTGTCCCGCCGGATCGGAGCACAGGTGCTCGGCGAAGGCGTCGAGAGCCTGGACGATCTCACGGCGTTGGCAGAGCTCGATGTCGACCTCGCTCAGGGCTTCTACATCGGCGGGCCGGTTTCAGCCTTGCCCTTGGAACTTCCCGATGCGATGGAGTCCTGCAGAATCGCTCGCGGCGAGTTGATGCGAAATGAAGCCGCGGTGCAGGTCTCGTCCAGCGGCGAGATTCGCAGTGTGACCGCCGCGCTGGCCGCGAGCGTCGACTCCTCCGACCTGCATGCTGCGCTGGTCTCCGCATCGGTGAACCTGGGGATCGACATCATCGCCCTGTCCACACTGACCGGTTCCGGGGCGCTGCGCGAAATCACCTGCGCCGGCGAGGCGCTGGACTCGGCGCTCTACCCGATCACGCAATACCCGGTGACCCAGATCGCTCTTGATACCGGTGTGATGACCGAAGCGCACCTGAGCGACCCGATGTCGGACCTGGCCGAGCGCCGGTTGATGCAGGCCAACGGCGTGGCGAGTCTGTTGCTGACGCCCGTTATCGGAGGCGGGAAGCGGTTGGGAATCCTCGAGTTCCGGCACCGTACACACCGGCGATGGAGCAGCCAGGACATGACGCAGGCGCGGATACTCGCCGAGCACGTCGCGAGCGTGCTGATGCGCATGCCGGTCAGGCACGCCGCGCCAGTGGCAAGCTGAGCCTCAAGCCTTTGCTTGTGACCATCGCTCGATCACGCTGACGTCGGCGACGAACCGCACCTTCGAGCCCGGTGGCGCCCACCGCCCAGCGACCTCGTCAAGGCAACTTTCAAGCAGCTGCGCAACCTGCTCGGCGTGCTCCTGGGGCGCATGCACGAGTAACTCGTCATGCAGGCAGAGCACTATCCGGGCACCCGACGCTTTGCAGCGCGCTCGCACCGTGACGGCCCAGGCCTTGAAGAATTCGGCTGCGGCGCCCTGGATGACCGCGTTGCGGGCATACCGGCCACGGCTGGCGAGCTCGGCCCGCTCGTCTGCCTGGCTTGGCCCGTCTGGCTCGCGCCGGGCGTCTGGCTCGCGCCTGGCGTCTGTCGCGCGCCGGGCGTCTGTCGCGCGCCGCTCGGGCGCCGTCGGCCACATCCGAACCAGGCGCCCACCGAAGGTGTGGATATCGCAGCCGTCCCGTCCGGCGTCGTAGGCCTGCCGCAGGTAGCGCATGGCTACCGGATAGGCCGATTCCAGACCCTTCAGCGCTTCGCCGGCCGCACCAGTGGTCTGGCCGTACATCGCTGCCAGGACGGCAACCTTGGCCACCGATCTCTCGACACCGAGGGTGGCGGCGACGGGGGCATAGAGGTCCTGTTCGGCGGTGGCCGAGGCCAGCGCCCGGTCGCCTGACACGGCGGCCAGTACCCGTGGCTCGATCTGGCCGAGGTCCGCCCGGACCAAGCGGTATCCGTCCCCGGCTGCCACCGAGTCACGCAGTTCGGCGGGCATGCTGTGCAGACCGGCCGAGGCCGTCATGCGGCCGGCCCCGCCGTCACAGCCGGTCCAGCTGCCGCGCAATCGCCCGTCCGGGCCGAGCTGCCGATCCAGCCAGTCATAGCCATAGGTGGTCGCGAACCGCTCGGCCTTGCGCCAACTCAGCAATGCTTCGACCACCGGGTGCGCGCCGCGGAAGAGCTCCATCCGCCATGATCTGGTGTCGGGCAGCTCGATGCCGACCCGCGCCAGTAGCGCCCGCACCTGGGCGGGGCTTCGCAGGTCGACGTCGATACCGGGCACATGCGCCCGCACGGCGTCGTCGCGCTCGGTTCGCAGGGCGATGGCATGCTCGGCCGATTCGGGACGCGGTCCTGCATAGGCCCCGATGATCTCCTCCGCGCGAGTCCGGTCGACGGGCAGGCCGTCGTGACCCAGCTCGGCGCAGAGCAAGTCAGCCGCGGATTCTGACTGGGCAGTTGCGATCCGGCGCCCCGCCCGCTCGGGGGACGTGTCAGCTCGCAAGCGCCGTTGCTGCAGGCCGCACGCCTTGGCGGCCACCTCGGCCCAGGTTGCCCATCGGTCGGCCGAGCGTCGCCAGCCGCCGGTGAGCCATTCCGGCCGCAGATGCCCATCGGGCCGGTACGGCTCGGCGGGGTCGCCCCCGTCGTCGCCCGGGTCACCGAGCAGCTCGAGCTGGCCGGTGGCCGGCAGGCTGGTTTCGTCGAGCCCCGCCAGGCTTGCCCAGATGCGGGCCGGATCGGTGCGCCACCCTCCGAACAGCACTCGGTGGACGGCCGCAAGATCCCAGCAGGTTGCAACCCGGATGCCACCGGCGATCAAGTCGGTGGCGGTGTCGTTGGACCACCAGATCCAGCGCGGCCGGAACTCGGCCTCGATCCTGGCCACAAGCTCGCAGTGTGGGACGCCGGACAGCGATCCGGACCAATCCCGGCCTGGCGCGGACAAGCCGACCTCGGCATCGCCCGCAAGGACGAGCGAGAGAAACGCGCCACGGCCGAGGCCGGCGGCGTGCAGTCGCGCGCACAGATCATCGAGCTCGGTTGTCGCTGGCCGTGGAGGTCCCAGTGAGGGGAGAGGGACCAGCACGTTCACGGGACATATCCTGCCGTGCCCCTCCGACAACCTTCGTCACCAGCACCCGTTTCGATGCTCAACCGCCCCGCCTTCGGTGATAAGCCGCCCAACATCTTCGGCGTTCACCCGCCCCCTTTTCGGTGATCAACTCGCGTTTGGTGCTGCCATAGAACTTCAAACGGGAGTTGATCACCAAGACTCTCACCAATGCGGTACGTAATTGACGTACCTGTTCGGTACGTTCAAGCCGTACCCAAGGGAGGGCTACGTGACCAGCTGGGAAAACCCCTCGCCGTTCATCTTCGATGGGCCCGTGCCGCCCGACAAACTCATCGGCCGGCATCAGGAGTGCGAAACCTTGCGCCGCTGGGTCCGTGCCGGGCGGTTCACCGCGCTGGTCGCCCCACGACGGTTCGGCAAGACGTCGCTGATCGGCAAGCTGGCCGCGGAGGCCGAGCGTGCCGACCGGATCCCGACGGTGGTGGTCGACCTCTACGACGTCGCCAGTATCACCGATCTGGTCATTCGCCTGGAGCGCGCGTGGGCTGAACACACGCCACATCGGCTCAGGTCCCGGCTTGCCGAGACGCTGGCCGGCGCACAGGTCGGCGTCAACGTCGCCGGATCGGGCTTCACCATGAGGCTGGCCGAGCGCCCCGACACCGATCCGCTGCCCGCGCTGCACACCCTGCTAGACCTGCCCGCAAAAGTAGCGGCCAAGAACAGCAGGGTGCTCGTCGTCCTCGATGAATTCCAGAGCCTGGTTCACGTCGATGGCGCCGAGGCGATCATCCGGTCCCATGCCCAGCACCAGCGCGAGACGGCCAGCTACCTGTTCTGCGGCAGCGAACCGGGCATGATTTCCGCGGCGTTCGACGACCAGGCGAGGCCTTTCTACGGTCAGGTTCAGACGTTCCGCCTGGGAAGGCTCGATCCCGCCGAGCTGGCGAAGGCGATAACTGCGGGTATGGCCTTGTCCAAGCGGGACGTCACCGCTGTGCTGCCAGATCTTGTCGCGGCCAGTGAAGGGCACCCGCAGCGGGCGATGTTGCTGGCACATCTGCTGTTCAGCCAGCTCAAGCCGGGCGGTATCGCGACGGCCGAATCGCTGCGGTCGGCACTGGATGCGGCGCTGGACCGCGTCGATCCGGAGGCGCGCTCGGTGCTGAGCGGGCTGGACTTCGGCTCGCGCAAGACCTTGCGTGCGATCGCCGAGTACGCAACACCGATCTCCGCACGTGCGGGCCGCACCCTCGACCTTCCCAAGACCACCGCCGCCGATGCCGCGAACCGGCTTCTGAGGCTCGGCATCGTCGAGCGCGAAGAGGGTTCACGCCGCTGGAAACTGGTCGATCCACTGCTCGCGCGCTGGTTGCGGGAGCGGTACGCCACCCGCTCGCTCTAGCTCTGCTGGCTCCCTCGAGTGAAGATCAACTCGCGTCTGGTGTCGCTATGTTGCTATGGCAGCACCAGGCGCGAGATGATCACCAAAAGGCCGCGGACGATTTAGTGGCCGGCCGAGAGCTTGGCAACGAAGACGTAGCGGTCACCTCGGTACCAGCTGTGCACCCACTCGATCGGCTCGCCCGCGTCGTCGAAGCTGTGGCGTCCGAGAACCAGCATGGGTGCCCCCGTGTCGGTGTTGAGTAGATCTGCCTCGCGCGGTGAGGCGACGGCCGTCTCGATGGTTTCCTCCGCGCTCACCGGCGCCGTGCCGTACACGTCGGCCAGCACCCGGTAGAGCGAGGACGTCTTGCGGACGTGGCCGATCAGACCGGCAAACCGGGCAGCGGACAGATAGGACGTCTCGACCGCCATGGGGGTGTCGTCCACCAGCCTTAGCCGCTCGATGCAATACACCGACGCTCCGGTTTTGATGCCCAGCCGGCTGGCGATGTCCTCACTGGCGCGCTCGCGAACCGCGTCGAGCAGTTGCGTACTGGCCGAGTAGCCAGCCGCGGCGGCCTGCTCGGTGAAGCTGGTCATGTGCAGGGGCCAGGCGATCTTCGGTTCGGCGACGTAGGTGCCCGAACCTTGGCGTCGTACCAGCCGACCCTCGCCCACCAGTTCGCTGAGTGCCTGCCGGACGGTCGTCCGCGAGGTTTCCAGTTCGACCGTGAGGACGCGCTCGGTCGGCACCAGGCTGCCCGGTGCGAGCGTGTCGATCAGCTGCAGCAGGTGCCGCTTTACCTGGTAGTACTTCGGTTCGCGCGGAGCCTGGTGGTTGACGTCGAGAACCACTTCTCCCCTTTCACAACGCTCGATTCCTCCGAGCGTGCGCTCCGAGCGATCCAGCTGTTGTCGCAAGACTACCGGCCTGGCAAGCCAGGAGGTTTACACCATTGACAAGGTGTTTCGATGTCGGACACTATCAGAGTTGTCTAGTCCATTTCAGAGGAGATTTCCTTGTCGGTCGACCCTGAGGTTCGCCGGTTGGCGCTGTCCTGCATGCTGCTGGGCTATGCCGGTCCGGTGCCGCCGCCATGGTTGTTCGGGGCGCTGCAGGCGGGTCTCGGCGGGGTGGTGCTCTTCGGGTCCAACGTCGGTGACGGCAGCCGGGTCCTCGAGCTGACCGACCGGTTCCGAAGCGCCGCCGGCCGCGACATAGTGATCGCGCTGGACGAGGAGGGCGGTGACGTCACGCGGCTGGACACCGTTCGGGGTAGCAGCTCACCCGGAGCAGCCGCGCTCGGCCGGCTCGGTGAAATCGCCGCGACGGAGGAGGTGCACGCGGGCATCGGTGCCCGGCTCGCCGCCGCCGGGGTGACGCTCAATCTTGCTCCGGTCGCCGACGTCAACCTCGACCCGCTCAACCCGGTGATCGGCCTGCGTGCATTCGGCGACGAACCAGACGTCGTCGCCGAGCACGTCGCGGCCGCCGTGCGTGGCTTGCAACGCAGCGGAATCGCCGCGTGTATCAAGCACTTTCCCGGTCACGGCGCCACCCGCTCGGACTCGCATCATGAGCTGGCCGTGCTGGACCGCAGCAGGCCGGAGCTGGATTCGGTAGAGCTGCCGCCGTTCCGGGCCGGGATCGCAGCCGGAGCACGCTCGGTGATGATCGGGCACCTGCTCGTGCCTGCCCTGGACCAGCAGCGGATGGCCACCGTAAGCCCCGCTATCGTCACCGGCCTGCTGCGCGATGAACTCGGCTTCGAGGGCACCGTAGTCAGCGACGCGCTCGAGATGACGGCGCTGGCCGGGACCATCGGGATGGTCGAGGGCTTCGTCCAGGCGCTCATCGCCGGAATCGATGCACTCGAGACCGGGGCACAGGATTACCCCTACCTGGTCGAGGCGATCCCGCTCGCCGTGCAGGATGCCCTGCGTTCTGGGCGGCTCACCGAGGCTCGATTGGTCCAGGCCGCCGAGCGAACCGCTCGCCTGGCGGTCGCGGCGGACTCGCGAAGCCCGCTGGATCATGCGCTGATCGAGGGCGTGGCCTCGCGCTGCCTGGAGCTGCGTGGTTCGTTGCCCGTGCTGCGCCGGCCACTGGTGATCGAGAGCCGGACGCAGCCGGGGATGGCCTCCGGCGAGCTGCCGTGGTCCTTGATCGACGAGCTCACCCCGCTGATCGCCGATGTCGAGGGGCTGCGCGCCGATGGCCCCGTCGACTGCGCCGAACTGCTGCGCCGGGCCGAGGGACGCTCGCTGGTCGTCCTGGTGCGGGACCCCGAGCGCGAGACGTGGCAGCGCGAGCTCATCGACCTGACCGCCCAGCATCCCGCTGCGGTGATCGTCGACGCGGGCTGGCCGGCGTCGATCGAGGTGGCCACCCCGGTTCTGCGGACCCGCGGAATCGCGCCCGGTCTGTTGCGGGCCGCGGCGGCTATCCTGGCAGAGCAATCGGCGCCCCGGCGTCTGGAAATGGATTCCGTGTGAAAACCTCAACATCCCTGACCGGCGCGAGCGAGCCCGGCGCCCTGATGGCATCAGAGATCGCCGAGCAACCCGCCGTGCTGGAGCGGCTACGGGTTGAGGGTGCCGCCGAGATCTCCGATGTGGCGGCCCAGATTCGCCGTTATGCACCGCGCTTCGTCGTGCTGGCCGCGCGCGGCACCAGTGACCACGCCGCGCTCTATGCCAAGTACCTGGCCGAGATCCGGATGCGGGTGCCGGCTGGGCTCGCCTCGCCGTCCAGCATGACGATCTACGGTTCCCGTCCGGATCTGAGCGGTGTGCTGTTCCTCGCCGTGAGCCAGTCCGGCGGATCACCGGATCTGGTCGACTCGCTCAGCGTCGCGCGCGACTGTGGTGCGCTGACGGTGGCAGTGACCAACAGTTCGGGGTCCGATCTTGCTGCCGCCGCAGCCCTGCACGTCGACGTGCGGGCCGGCGTGGAACGAGCCGTCGCCGCAACCAAGAGCTACACCGCCGAGTTGCTCGCGCTGTACCTGCTGCTCGCCGGTGAGCCTGACGGCGCCTTGCAAGCCGCAGAGCCACTGGCCGCAGCGGCCCACAGCACGCTGGGGACCGGAGCGGGCGTCACGGCGGCGCAGCGCTACCGCGTCGTCGACCGCCTGGTGACCAGTGGCCGGGGGTACTCCTACCCCACCGCCCGAGAGGCGGCGCTGAAGTTGATGGAGACGAGTTACCTGAGTGCACAAGCGTTTTCCGGCGCGGACCTCTTGCACGGCCCGTTAGCCATGATCGATGCGGCGGTGCCGGTGATCGCGCTGGTGTCGCCGGGCCGCGGCGGGGAGGCGATGGCGCCGGTGCTCCAGCGGCTGGCAGACAACGGTGCCGACGTGCTGGCGGTCGGCCGCCCGGACGGTATCCCGCTGGCCAGCGACGGCATCGCTGAGGAATTGCTGCCCATTCTGGAGATCCTGCCGCTGCAGCAGCTCGCCTGGCGGCTGGCCCTGGACCGGGGCGAGGACCCGGATCGGCCGCGTGGGTTGGCGAAAGTCACGCGCACGTGGTGATCGAGGAACGCCCACAGCTGGACCTGCTGCCGGCCAGGGAGATCGTCGGACTGCTGCTGGACGCCGAAGCCCGGGTCGTCCCGGCGGTGCGGGCCGTGACCGACTCGATCGCGGCCGGGGCCGATCTGATCGCCGCACGGTTGGCGGCAGGCGGCCGGCTGCTCTTCGCCGGTGCCGGCACGTCGGGTCGCATCGCGGCCGCTGAGGCGGCCGAGCTCCCGGGCACGTTCGGCCTGCAGCGCAGCTGTGTCGGCTGGCGAATCGCCGGCGGGAGCGACAGCACGGACGACGACGAGGACGATCTCGCCGGTGCCGCAAGGGATATCGCGGATCTTGATTTCGCGGGCGCTGACGTGCTGGTCGCGGTCGCGGCCAGTGGCACGACGCCGTACACCCTCGCCGTTGCCGATGCGGCCGGCAAGGTGGGCGCTGCCGTCATCGCGGTGGTGACCGTGCCGGGCTCGCCGCTCGGGCAGCGCGCCGACGTCGAAATTGCCCCCGTGTCGGGTGCCGAAGTCTTGCGGGGCTCGTCCCGACTGACGGCCGGCACGGCGCAGAAGATCGCGCTGAATGCCCTAACCACCGCGGCCCTGGCGCGATCGGGCCGGGTGCACGGGGATCTGATGGTCGATGTGGTGCCGGCGAATGCGAAGCTGCGGCGCCGTGCTGCGGGGATCGTCGCCGAGATAGCGGCGGTAGATCCCGCTGTGGCGGCGGAGGCCCTGCGCCGGTGCGGGGGCAATGCTCGGGCCGCCGTCCTGCTGCTGGTGGCCGGTTTGGACCCAGCGGCGGCACTCAGCCGAGCCGCGGCGCACCGGTCGTTGCGCGAAGCACTGAAATAGGACAGCGGGACGTCCGCACCTTGCTGTCGCTCGGTAACAGTCGCATTTCGTCCCGCCAGCCCTCTTGACACCGAAAATGGTCTAGGCCAATACTCTCATTCATCTAAACCAATCGTGCGGATTGGTGTATGCAATCGGCGCACCCATCGACCTCTGGAGGCAAGCTTGAAGCGCACAGTAGCGGGCGCAATCGTCCTGGCTGCGACCCTGGCCATGACGGCCACAGGCTGCAGCTCCAGCAAGTCCTCGGGATCCAAGGCCGCAGGCAAGAACTCGACGCTGAGCACCGACGGTGCCGGCAAGACCATCACCGTCTGGCTGCAGAGCGACGCCCAGAAGGGTTGGCCCGACGTGGTCGAGCAGGCCACCAAGCGCTTCGAGCAGGCGACTGGGGCAAAGGTGAACGTCCAATGGCAGCAGTGGTCCAACTACACCACCAAACTGGATTCCACGTTCGCGGGCAGCAGTGGCATTCCCGATGTGGTCGAGCTGGGCAACACCCAGACCGCCTCATACATCGCAGCCGGGGCCTTCACCGACCTGAGCTCGTCCAAGGCTCAGTTCGAGAACTCGGCAACCTGGCTGCAGGGCCTGACCGAGTCGGGTAGCTCGGCTGACGGCAAGCTGATGGCGGTGCCCTATTACGCCGGCAGCCGGGTGGTCATCTACCGCAAGGACCTCTGGACCAAGGCCGGTATCACCACCCCGCCGACTACGCTGGACTCGCTGACCGCCGACCTCGACAAGGTCAAGGCAGCGCATGCCTCCGACCCACGATTCTCAGCCTTCTACATGCCAGGCAAGAACTGGTACGCGGCCATGTCCTTCGTCTACGGAGCGGGCGGCAAGATCGCCGAGCAGAGCAACGGCCAGTGGAGTGGTGCGCTGGAAAGCTCACAGGCCCAGCAGGGTCTGACGAGCTGGCAACAGTTGGCGACGAAGTACTCCGTCGGTGGCGCCACCAAGGACGAGTCCGACCAGGACGCGATCATGGCGCTCGGACACACCGGCGCGATCCTCGGCAACGGCTGGGAGGTCGGTGCCGTCACCGACAAGAAGACCGGTAATCCCGCCCTCGCCCCGAACCTGGACACCTTCCCGATGCCGGGCACCGCCGACGGGCAGTACACGCCGTCGTTCCTCGGCGGTTCGGATCTCGCGGTGCCGGCCAAGGCACCGAACGCCGGCCTCGGAGCAACCTGGTTGAAGTACTTCACCGACACCACCAGCCAGACGGCGCTGGCCAAGTTCGCGATCCCGAACACCACGTCGTTGCTGAGCGTGTACGAGTCTCAGGCGCAGGCCAACAAGTCGACCGGCGAGGCCGCGAAGAACACCTGGTTCGTGCCGAACACACCCAACTGGGCCAACGTCGAGAGCGGGAATGTCCTGCAGAACATGCTGGAATCGATCGCGACGGGCAAGAGCAGCGTGGCGGACGCGGCCAAGGCAGCGGACACGCAGATCGCCAAGACTCTCAACGCCAGCTGAGAGTCACACCTGGGGGAGTTGAGCCCGGACGGCGTGATCCGTCGGCCCCGAGCAGCACGGTGCGGGCAGGCAGTAGTCCACCTGCCCGCACCGGTTGCACAGGAAGAGGAGTAGATGACCGCCACTGATACCGGCGCACCAGCGCTGGGCTCCGGTCCCGCCCGCCGGAGC
>JAVEES010000454.1 GCA_030840285.1 Pseudonocardiales bacterium | reverse complement strand
TTTCCTCCCGTCCTAGACCTCGGATCAGGGTCCCAGCTGCCGTTCCATCCTATGGATTGACACAGGTACGCGGGCCCTACACTTGACCGCAATGTCTACGTCCCTGATCGATCACGTCCGCGGCTCTTGGCGCATCCTGCTCAAAGAGGTCGCGGCTTTCGGCATCATCGGCGCGGTGTCGTTCGTCCTCGAATTGGGTTCGTTCAACCTGATCCTGACGCAGGACCACATCGGCCCGCTGAAGGCCAAGGTCGCCGCGACCATCATCGCCACGACCTTCGCCTACTTCGGCAACAGGTATTTCTCGTTCTCGCACCGTGCGCGAACCAGCATCGGCCGCGAGACCAGCTATTTCTTCGCGATCAACGGAATCGCGCTGTTGCTCGGGCTCGTGATTTTGGCCTTCGTTTCGTACCCGCTGCACTACCGGGACAATCACCTGGTCATCAACGTGGTGAACATCTTCACCATCGGACTGGGCACCATATTCCGCTTCTGGGCCTACAAGCGCTTCGTATTCCTGCACCCGGACCGGGTTGCCATCGGCCTGCCCGACACCGAGGAACCGGACGCCGACGAGGACACCGCGGTCACCGCTACCTGAGCCGGCGGCCGATCACAAGCTGCGGACAGGCCCTCGCCGGCTGCGGCGCCAGCGATGCGCTGCCGCAACGGCTTCGGCACCTTGATCGTGGTCATGTTGGTCACACAAAGTATGACGTGTTGGAATACGAATTGAATCCCATGATTCAACTTGGCTCAGGTTGACAGATTCGAACGTGTGTTCGAACATTGATGGGTGACCGCTGCTGCCTGGGACTACGCCCGCGATGAGTTCGGCGGCGAGGTTCCGGACGAGCATGTCACCGAGTTCGACGATACCGACGGGGCCTATGCCGTCGCGGAGCCGGATCCCTTCCTCGATGCCGCCGGGCTCCGGCCACTCGGTCACCGGCATCCCTCATTACGTGCCGAGCTACGAGCCGCCCCCGCCCGGCCGATCGCCAGCCTGTCCCGATCGGCCACTCCCCCCTTACCGGTGCCGGACGAACTCAGCGAACTGTTGCCCCACGGGTTACGACGAGGCAGCACGCTGGCCGTCACCAGCTCGGTGTCACTGCTGCTGAACCTGATCGGAACCGCCTCAGCCAAGGGTGCATGGGTAGCCATGATCGGGATGCCTGCGATGAGCGCCGAGGCCGCCGCCGAAGCAGGCGTCGACCTGTCCCGGCTAGCCATCATCAGCCCGCCCGAGACGGAATGGACCTCGGCATCCTGGGCCACCGCGGTCGGTGCGCTGCTCGATGCGGTCGACATCGTGGTGGCCAGGCCCGGCATCACCGGCGCCCGCAGCGGCGCCCGCAGCAGCGGCGTCCGCAGCGGCGCCCGCAGCAGCGGCAGCCAGTCGACCGGTATCGCCGACGGCGACGCTCGCCGGTTGACCGCCCGAGCTCGCAACAAGGACGCGGTGCTGGTGCTCTTCGGGCACCAGGCGGCTTCCTGGCCGGCTGTGGAACTGCAACTGTCCGCGCAGCACGCTCACTGGTCGGGGATAGGTGACGGCTACGGCCGGCTGACCGCACGCCGGCTCACCGTGTCTGCCACCGGCAAGGGTCGCTCGGCGCGGCCGAGGACCATCGATCTCTGGCTTCCCAGAGGCGAATCCCCTGCTGTCGAAGGACAATCCGGCCCAGAACAGCCAGTGCCGATGCGCCCGCCGCTCCAAGCTCCCCTGCAGATGCCGGTGGCGGGATGAGTTCCACCCCGCCTCGGATGGCCGCGGTCTGGTGCCCGGACTGGCCGGTCAGCACCGTGCGCGCCGAACATGAACTGGACCCCGACGCCCCGATCGCCGTGCTCACCGCCAACCGGGTGGTGGCTTGCTCGCACACCGCCAGGCAGCAGGGCATCGGCCGTGGCCTGCGTCGCAGGGAGGCTCAGGGACGGTGTCCCGAGCTGATCGTGCTGCCCCGCAACGAGGCCGCCGAGGCTCGCGCGTTCGAACCGATCCTGGCCGCCATCGAGACCATCGCGCCCGGCGTCGAGGTCGGCCGCCCCGGACTTGCCGCGATCGGGATCAAGGGCCCGACCCGTTACTTCGGCGGCGAGACGGCGGTCCTGCATGCCCTGTCGCGCAGCATCGCCGAGCACACCGCGGACGTCCTGATCGGAGTTGCCGACGGCGCGTTCGCAGCCGAGCAGGCAGCCCGCCGGGGCAGCATCATCCCGGCGGGCACCTCGCCGGACTTCCTCGCCAGCCTGCCGGTCGAGACCATCGACGAACCCGAACTGGTCGATCTGCTCAAACGGCTGGGGCTTCGCACCCTCGGCTCGTTCGCCGCATTGCCGGCAGCCGATGTCCAGGCCCGGTTCGGGCCGGCCGGCGCGTGGGCGCACCGCCAGGCCGGCGGCATCGACGCCCGCCCGATCGCCGGCCGGCGTCCGCCCATCGAATTCGAGGTGAGCATCTCCTTCGAACCGCCGCTGGACAGGGTAGACACGATTGCCTTCAGCGCCCGTGGTGCCGTCGAGGAATTCGTCTCCGCTCTGGCCGAGCACGGGCTGGCCTGCACCTGCTTCGAGCTCATCGCACAGACCGACCGGGGCGATGAGACCGTGCGCCGCTGGCGGCACGCCGGTGTGTTGAGCGCTGTCGATGTCACCGATCGAATTCGCTGGCAGTTGGAGGGCTGGCTCAGCCGTCGATCGGATGCGGTGAACGCACCTCGCGGACCGGTCACCCTGCTACGGCTGACCCCCATCGAGACGGTGCCGACCGGAGCACATCAGCGGGCGCTCTGGGGCGGCGACGGAGCGGGCGACGAGCGCGCGCATCGGGCCCTGGCCAGGGTTCAGACACTGCTCGGGCACGGCTCGGTAGCTACCCCGGTTGTCTCCGGCGGTCGTGGCCCTGCTCAACGAACCCGCTTGATCCCCTGGGGTGATGACCGGCCGGGCAGCGAGATCGCCGAGCAACCATGGCCCGGGCGGCTGCCGTCGCCGGCTCCCTCGGTGATCCTCAGCCCGCCACGTCCGGTCGAGGTCCTCGACGACAGCGGGCGGACCGTGGTCGTCACCGAGCGAGGGATCATCCCCAACCCGCCTGCTCGGGTAACGCCCGGCGAGGCTGTTCAGCCGAGCCGGGTCACCGCCTGGGCCGGGCCATGGCCGGTGGACGAACGCTGGTGGGATCCTGAGTCACACCAGCAACTAGTTCGACTGCAGCTCGTCGATGCCACCGGACGGGCTTACCTGGTCTGCTTCGATGTGGCGCAATACCGCTGGTTCCTCGAAGGAATCTATGACTGACAGCTCAAGAGGAAGTGCGGCCGGCCGCGACCAGCGCCACCAGCACCACCACGCCCAGTACCACCCAGGCGCTGCCGACCGCGATACCGGCGATCGACAGTCCGCGACCGACACCGGTGCGCTTGGACTGGTTCAGGCCCGCGATCCCCAGCCCGATACCGACGAATGAGGTAACGCAGCAGGTGACCAGGCCGAGAATGCTGCAGATCAGCGAGGCGATCGCCAGCCCATTGCTGGGTGACGCCGGATACACGGCGTACGGATCACCCGGATACGGTGCTTGGCCGTAGGGGGCGGGCCCGTACGAAGACTGGCCAGCAGGCGGTTGACCATACGGCGACTGGCCGTATGCAGGCTGACCGTATTGAGGCTG
>JAVEES010000228.1 GCA_030840285.1 Pseudonocardiales bacterium | reverse complement strand
CCACTGTCTCGACACCGAACGGCACCACCTCGCAAGCCCTCGTGGTCGCCGACATCGCTCACGTGCTGTGGGCCCTGAACCTGGGCTGCCTCGGCTTTCACGTCTGGCCCTACCGCGCCGAGGACCCGGATCACACCGACGAGCTGCGCATCGACCTCGACCCGACCCCGGGTATCGAGTTCAAGCAGATCCGCCAGGCCGGGCACGAATTGAAGGCGTTGCTCGACGAGGTCGGGGTGCTCAGCTACCCGAAGACGACCGGCAACCGCGGCCTGCACGTCTACGTCCGGCTTGAGCGGCGCTGGGATTCCTATCAGGTGCGCCGCGCCGCGGTCGCGATCGCGCGCGAGCTGGAGCGGCGGCGGCCCGAACTGATAACGGCCGCCTGGTGGAAAGAGGAGCGGGGTCAGCGCGTCTTCATCGACTTCAACCAGAACGCCCCGCACAAGACGGTGTTCGGGGTGTGGTCGGTTCGCGCGCGGCCGGGCGCCCAGGTCTCGACTCCGATCGACTGGGACGAACTCGACCACGTGCATCCCGACCAGTTCACCATTGCCTCGCTGCCCGAGCGGCTGCGCAACATCGGTGACCCGTGGCTGAGCATCAACGATGCCCCGCAGTCGTTGGAACCGTTCCTGCAGATGGACGCGCGCGATCGGGCCAGCGGGCTGATGGACGCACCGTGGCCGCCGGTGTATCCCAAGCAGCCCGATGAACCGCCTCGGGTCGCGCCGAGCCGTGCCAGGAAGGGCTGAGCCCAGCTCGGGTTGGCCTCCCCTTTTGGCGTCAAGTCCGGGTATTCACGGACTCGACGCCAAAACCGCATCGCGCAGCCGGATGACGGCCAGCATCCCGGTTCCGGCGACGGTGACAGCACGGCCCTTGGGCCACAAGATGGCATCCCGGCGCTGCAGGGTGGCTCCATCGCCGTGCTCACCCGCGACCACGATCTGCCCTGCCAGCGCCACCAGCACGAGCTGAGCGGTCGCGTCCAGGTTCACCGAGCCGCCGGGTTCTGCTTGAACTAGCTCGAGTTCGGCGGCGGCGCGACCCCGCCGGGTCATCACGTTGAGATCCGTCACGGGTCCCGCAGTCAGCTGTCCGCTGCTCGCGCTGCCGCCGTCGAATCGCAGCGGCTCATACCGCTGGAGATCGTGCACTTCCCCGTCCACGGTGAGACGCATCGAGGTTCCCTCGACGATGACGATGGTTCGCTCGACCTCACCGAAGGCCGAGAAAGGGCCGTCCTCGGTGATCTCGGCGAAGCTGATGCGCCAGTCGAAATCGTCCAGTCCGGAGCCGACGGGCCGGCTGGCGACCTCGTAGGTGATGCCGCCGCCGTTGCGCCACGGCATCCGGCGATGCTGGTCAGCACGCAGCAGCTCCGGCGTCGAAGAGCCTGCGGCGTCGGCTGCTGGATCGGTTGCGGCGGCGGCCGCGGTTGCGGCGTCGCTTGCGGCGTCGGCAGCGGAGTCCGTTGCGGGGTCGTTGTCAGTCACGATCGGTCATTGTGCCGGGCCTGGCGCCTGCCGGTAGCTTTTCAAGGGTGTGCACAGTCATCTGCCGGTGGTCCCCGGGTGATCGGGTTCCGGTTCAGCTGCTTGCACTGCGCGACGAGCGGGCAAGCCGTCGCTTCGACCCACCGGGTGCCTGGTGGACTGCACAGCCTGAGGCGGTGGGCGGCCGGGATCAGCTCGGAGGGGGCACCTGGTGCGCCACCGATGTGCGAACGGGAACGACCGCGGTGGTGCTGAACCGCGCTGAGCGGCCGGTCGCCGCCGCCGGTGCGCCGAGCCGCGGCGTCCTGCCACTGCTGGCGGTCGAAGCCGGAGACCGCTGGCCTGATCGGATCGAACTGGCTCCGATGGCGAGCTTCAACCTCGTACTCTCCACGCCCGAGGCGCTCAGCTGGTGGTCATATGACGGCCGGACGCTGGCGGGCCATCGTCTCGCTCCGGGCACCCACATGTTCACCCCGAAGGGACTTGCCCCGTCCTCGCATTCCGAGCCATTCGCCGCTGTCACCGCAGAGGTCACTGGACGCAGCAGTCAGGGTCCTGCACCGGACGGCACGGTGTGGCCGGGCTGGCTCGAGCTCGTCCAGGCCACCAGGCCGAGCAGCGATCCACTCGCCCTGCTGGTGCGCATCCCGCTCGGTGAGGACAGCTTCGAGACGGTGTTCGGGCAGTTCATCGCCGCAATACCGGGCTCGATCGAGGTGAGGTACTCCACCACTCCTGATCGGCAGCTGCCCTGGACGACTGTCCGGTGGCAGCTGGCCGATGCGTCGGGTGACCGGCCGCCGGTACTGGTCAGGGGTGCCTAGCGGTGGGAGTCGATCAGTGGTTCCTGTCCGCGGCCGAAAGGGGAAACCCCGCCACCTTGCTGGATCGCGCCAACCCGGGAGGTCTGGCCTGGACGAGTGGCAACGAGGTCACGCCCCTGATCCACGGCGCCAGCTACTTCGCCGAACTCCTGCACTGCGTCCGCCTGATGGGCGCACATGACCTGCTGCTGTTCACCGACTGGCGTGGTGACCCGGACGAGCTGCTGGACGGTCCCGGCACGGAGATTTCTCGGGTGTTCACCGACGCGGTGGCACGCGGGGTTGTGGTCAAGGGCATGGTCTGGCGTTCGCACCTGGACCGCTTCGCCTTCAGCGAGCAGGAGAACCGCCATCTGGGCGAGGAGATCAACCGCGCGGGCGGCGAGGTGATCCGCGATATGCGCGTGCGCAGGGGCGGCTCGCACCACCAGAAGTTCGTGGTCCTGCGCCATCCCGATCGGCCGGAGCTCGATGTGGCCTTCGTCGGCGGTATCGACCTCTGCCATTCCCGCAGGGACGACGAGCGCCACCAGGGGGACATTCAGCGCCAGCCGATGGCCGAGGTCTACGGCGAGCGCCCGCCGTGGCACGACATCCAGCTCGCGGTGCGAGGCCCTGCCGTCGCCGCCGTCGAGAGGGTGTTCCGCGAGCGCTGGCAAGACCCGACGCCACTGAACCGAAACCCCATCAGCAATCTCGCGGACCGCGCCCGCGGCGAGGACGTCCAGCCCCGACCGCTGCCGCCGCAGCGACCGGCGCCGGAACCCCGAGGCACCCTCAACGTTCAGCTGCTACGGACGTATCCGAAGAAGCGACCGGCCTTCCCCTTCGCGCCGTCCGGTGAACGCAGCGTCGCCCGCGGCTACCAGAAGGTGATATCGCAGGCAAAGACCCTTATCTACATCGAGGATCAGTACTTCTGGAACGCCGAGATCGTTCGCAGCTTCGCAGACGCACTCGCGCGTCAGGACGGCCTGCACCTCATCGTCGTGCTGCCCCGGTTTCCCGATCAGGACGGCCGGCTTTCCGAACCGCCGAATCTCATCGGCCGCCGCGAGGCACTCGATCTCGTTCGGCGGGCGGGCGGCTCCCGGGTGGGCGTCTACGGAATCCAGAACCACGCCGGAACGCCGGTCTACGTCCACGCAAAGGTGGGGATCGTCGACGACGTCTGGGCCTCGGTCGGATCTGACAACATCAACCGCCGATCCTGGACGCATGATTCCGAGCTGGCGTGCGCGGTGTTCGACGAGCAGCCGGACGACCGGGAGCCGCGAGAGCTCGACAGCCTCGGCAGCGGGGCGAGGCGCTTCGCCAGGAACCTGCGGCTGTCGCTGGCGGCGGAACATCTCGATCTGACGGAAGCCTCGGTGCAGGCCCTGTGCGATCCGGTGACGATGTTCGACGCATTCGAGGCCAGCGCGCGAAGCCTGCAGCACTGGCACGACACCGGCCGGCAAGGCTCCCGTCCCCCGGGCCGCCTGCTCCCCTACCCGACTCCACAGCTGGGCGGGTTCACCCGCGCCTGGTCACGGCCGCTCTATCGCGCGATCTATGACCCCGACGGGCGGCCACGCCGCGTCAGAAGGGCCGGCAGTTTCTAGGAGCTGGTCCGGCAGATTTTAGGAGCTGGTGAAGGGCCCGACGCTGACTGTGGACTCCGCTGCCCAGGCGCGCTATCGTCACGACAGACCACTTGTCGCGTCTCGGTTCCCCCGTATCGAGACGCGACAAGTGGCCTTATCGGTGATTGGGAACGAGGCTATCGCTTTAGCCACTGAGCACCCGCTGCCTGCCGTTGAGGTTCCCCCGAAGCCTCCGCGAAAGCGGCTGACCGGCGCCTGCACCCGAGCTAGATACTTCCGTCGAAACGGCTTACACACAAGACTCGATCTCGTGAGCACGCGGTCACGAACGGTAACAACCGGTTGGCCGGTGGCCGCGAATAGCCTTGTGGCTATTAGCGAATGTCCATTGGCTGGCGAATGTCCATTGGCGGATGCCTGGTGGCCGATCAGGACGGCGAGCCAGGCGCTCCGGAATGGATCAGCCCTGCTCGCCAGCCTCCGACTGCCCTGCACCTGAGCCCGCCGTCGGCTGGTCCGAGTTGCCGCTCGGCGCCGCAGCGGCGGGCTGGGCCGAATCCAACGCCGGGCTGTCGCTCGGCGTTCCAGCGGTCGGCTGGGCCGAACCCAAGGTCGTGCTGTCGCCGGGCGCCCCAGCCATCGGCTGGCTGGCGTTATCGCTCGGTGCCGCAGCTGTCGGCTGGCTCGGGTTATCGCTCGGCGCCGCAGCGGTCGGCTGGCTCGGATCGTCGGTCGGGCTGCCGCTCGGCGTCCCGGTCGCGGACCCAACCGGCGGCTGGACGGCGGGCGGCGGGGCCACGTCGGTCACGGTCCGAACTGGCGGCGGGCTTGTCACCGTTCCGGTCGCCGGTCCGGTAACCGGACGGCGCGGGGTGCCCGCCGCTGCTGCGGTGTGCGCGGACGCGGTGTGGAGCGACACGGCCGGATGAGCCGCAGCCACCGGGTAGGGCTGCACCGTCGGAGCAGGGAGGAAACCCTGGCCGACCGGAGCAGCGGCCGGCAGGCTCGGCGCGGGTGAGCTCGGCTGAGCTGCGGCAGGGCGTCGCGCACCCGGCTGGCGTGACGAACCACTCGTGGTGGCGCGTGACGATGCTCGGGGTTGGTTCACGTTCGGTGATGCAGCGACCGGCCGGGCGCTTGCACTGCCTGCCGCGGTGCTCACCGCGCTGTGGCGATGTGGGTTCACGACTGCGGCGAAAGCAGCCGGCAGCAGCAGCCCCACCAGGAGGATCGTGACGCCGGCCGCAACCGGCCAGGACTTCAGACGCGAGATGCCGGCAGCTATCCCCGAGGTCGATGGCCCTCGGAGCTTTGCCGAACTCAGCCCCACGAAGCCCGCTGAGCCCGCTGAGCCCGGCAGGAGCATCGGCCCGATAAGTCCCTTGATGGCGGAGTTGAGGTCGGTGATTTCGATGGCGACTCGCTGGCAGCGATCGCAGTCGTTCAGGTGTGCATCCACGCGGTCACGCTTGCGAGTGGACAGCGTCCCCCTGGCATAGCCGGCGAGGTCGCGCCGGCATTCGCGGCACGCCGCCTCGGCGGTGCCTCCGATGTGCTGGGCCAGGAATGCGTGCCGGAGCCGCTCCCTCGCACGCGCGGTTCTGGTGTTCACCGCGGCCGCGCTGAGCCCGAGCTCCTCGCCGAGCTGAGCAGAGGGCAGTTCGTCGATCATCGATCGGTGCAGCAGCCTGCGGTCGGCGTCCTTCAGTGAAGCCCATGCCTTCAGGGCCAATTCGGCGTCGGCATTGTCCGGGTTGAGCACCGGATCGAGGTGGGGTTCGAGCTCCTGGACATGGCCGACCGCGGCAACCTTGCTGTTGTAACGGCGGTACATGTCAGCGCTGATGTTGCGCACCGTCATCAGCAGGTAGGGACGGAAGGCGTCCGTCGGACCGCCGCCGCGATTGATCGCTCCCAGCACGCGTGCGAAAGCTTCGGACACGATGTCGTCGGCTCGGGCCCGGTCCGGTGATACCAGTGCCCACGCGACCGACCGCGCCAGCGCCTCGTACCGGGTCCAGAGCAGTCCGTAGGCACGGCTGTCGCCCGCGTAGGTAGCCGCCACCAGTTCGCCATCAGAGGCGTCGGTGCCGATGGTTCTTGGAGATTGTGCCGACTGCTGCGTCGATGTCACTGAGGCGGTCCTGAGAAGTTGCGCGTCGTGACCGATTCGTGGTCGGTCGCTGACGTGGGTGGTGGGGTCTCGATAATGTACACGGAATTAACGCTCAGCTCAGGCAGTTTCCAACCGGTTAGGTCAGTAATTGGTCGAGTATGCGAGGTTGCGCTGTGAGCGGATTCACTTCACGCTGCCGGGCGCAACCGATCGAGGTTTACGGCGGCGGCGGAGCGCTGAGGTTGGCGGCAGGTACCTCGTCGGTCGTCGGGTCAGGCCCACCCCGGAGCGTCTGGAGCAAGGCGGGCCACCCCAGAGCCAGCGCCGCGCCCAGCAATGCTCCCTCGACGACGTCGGAAAGCCAGTGCGCCCGCAGGTAGACCCGCGACAGTGCCATCAGGAAAGAGAAAACCACGGCGCGCACCTCCCACTTCCAACGCGCGCGTCCGGCCGGCAGCAGCACGACCACAAGACCCACCGCGGTGACGGCACCGGCGATCGCATGCCCGGACGGGAAGGTGGCACCTGAGGTCGAGATCAGGCTGCCCGGTGGCCGCGGCCGGTTGTACGCGGCTTTCAGCGTTCCGATCAGGATCTCGGAGGTGATCACCGCCAGGGCGAAGGCGGCGAGTTGGACGTAGCGTCTCCGAACGGCGAGCAGCACGAAGGCAGCGATCCGGATGGACCAGTTGATCCATAGCCCGCCGGCGAGCGAGAAGCCCTCGGCAATAAGGGTCGTCGGTCGATTCTGGACGGCGACCGCGAACCGCCGCACCGCATCGTCGACGCTCTGCACGTCTCGCCTGGTAGCGGGCACGGCCACCAGCACACCCAGCACGATCGCGCCGAGCAGCAGTGCGGCAGCGATCAGCAGGGCGCGCCGATGGTTGACGATCACGGTGCCGGACGCCCCAGTAGCAGTCGAACGACACCGGCCACGGCGAGGCCGAGCGCGGCACCCCCTACGACGTCCAGCGGCAGGTGTGCACCGACGTAGACCCTGCTCAGGCAGACGAAGGTCGCGACGGCGACGGCGATAATCCGGCCACGCCGATCCAGGTACGGCCAGGCCAACGTCACGACCAGGGTCACCACCGCCGCATGACCTGAGACGTAGCCGCGACCCAGCGCCGCCACGCCGCGAATGTGGACATCGTTCAGAAGGTCTGACGGCCTTCCCCGGATGACGATCTTCTTCACCACCTTGGCGAGTTCGTAGGTCGCCAAGCCGCCGATCAGGATGCCGGCCGCCAACCGCCAGCGGCGCGCGATGATCGCCGCCAGGGCGGCCACCGGTATTGCCAAGAAGTTGCCCAGTTGCATGACGCTCCACACCAGAATGAAGGGAAGCACGGTGTGGTCGTTGATGATCCGGAACACGATGCGCTCGGCTGCCGAGATGCTGTGCGCATCGACCGGCAGGGCGGACAGGACTAGGATCGCGGCCCCCGCAGCGATCAGGTACGCCTCCTGCCAGCGCCGAACTACCGGTAGCCGGCGTATCCGATGCCGGTCTCGGACGGTGCTCATGACGTTTCCGGCACGAGGTCGGTTCGAGGCGCCTCGCCCGGCGCCCGACGCCATGACCTGTTGCGCTTGAAGTAGAGATAGGTCCCAAGGCCGAACGGGATCGGGATGACGTAGGTGAGAACCCGGAACAGCAACACGGCGGCCGCAACGTCGGCTCGTGCCCCGCCCGCGGCGGCCAGGCCGGTGATCAGTGCTACCTCGACGATGCCCAGTCCGCCCGGAGTGATCGGGATAGCGGTCAGCAGCCGAGCGAAGGAGAACACCGCCAAGGCCTCCACCCATCCGACGTCCTGACCCGAAACGCCCAGGTGGCGCAGGGCAACCAGCAACACCAGGAACAGCGACAGGTGGCTCACCAGGGTCGTCACGGTGATCCAGATCCAGCGGGCGTGGATCAGAAGCTGGGTACGCTGCCGGAACTTCACGGTGGCCAGTTCCCAGCCGTGCACCGGCGGGCGTCCGGCGAGCTGCCGCAGCTTGGATGCGACCTGTGCGGTCCACAGGCCGATACGCCGCGCCGCCTCCTCGCTGCGCATCATCATCCCGAGCAGGACCACAGCCAGAAGGAGCGCGCCGAGGCCGAGAGCGGCAGCGATTATGCGGCCGCTACTGGGTTTGCCCTGCAATGCCAACAGGGACAGGGCCAGCACCGGCATGCCGAGCTTCGCGAAGTTGTTCCACAGACCCGCGACGACCAGTGATACCGACGTGCGCGAGCGCGAGAAACCCCAGGACCCGAACATCGAGTACGTCAGCGCGATACCGATCGCTCCGCCGGCCGGGATCGTGTTCGACACGGCCGTGGTTGTCTCGGTCGCTACCGCGGCCTGGCGGTACGTCAACCCCGGCGTGACTGACACCATGACCAGCCAATACGTGACCAGGTTCCAGCAGGCCGCGAGCGCCAGGGTGGCCACCTCGATCGAGGTCATCGACTGGATGCTCGACCAGACGGCGGACATGCTCGTGAACTGTGGGATGAAGTACCAGAAGATGCCGACGACGATCGCCAACGAGACCAGGGCCGACAGCAGCGGTCGCACCCATCGCTTGCGTGGGCTGAAGCTGGTCGCCACTACCGCTGAGTTGCTCGTCATGTGTGCCTCCCCAGGAAGGCCTCGAAAAGGTGACCGGTCGTCCGGCCCGGCCAACGGGTGCCGACGTAGTCGACGGCGTCGTCTAGTGCCAGTGGTGTCGTTGCGTTTCCGGTCCGCACGTAGAGGCGAGGCTCGGCTCCGTCATGGAAATAGATCGGTCCGTCCGACGGCCTCACTGACAGCGCGCAGACGTCGTTGCCGCCGATCGTGACGAAGTCGACCCTGACGAATCGCCGGACCTGGGCGCCCAGGCCCGAGGACAGCACCTGAAGCAGGTGGCGTTCGAATCCGTCGCGATCGGGCCTGCTGAGGCTGGCGAAGTCCTCAGCGAGTCCGACCGGGGCACCTGCGTCGTCAACACCGATCAACAGGGTTCCGCCACGTCGGTTGAGGAAACCGGCCACCGTCTTGGTGGCTGCTCGTTCCAGTGCCTTGTTCGTCCGGCGCTCGCTGACATCCCAGCGCAGACTCGCCTTGTATTCAAGGCGGGCCCCCTCGCCGGCCTCGCACATTGCGGCTACATCCGGCGCCGCGCTGGTGAGTTGCCCGGCGCC
>JAVEES010000439.1 GCA_030840285.1 Pseudonocardiales bacterium | reverse complement strand
GATCCCACCGGCTACGGCAGGGTCATCCGCTCCGGTGACGGGAGCGTGCACCGGGTGGTCGAACACAAGGACGCCTCCCCCGATGAGCTCGCGGTGGCTGAGGTGTCGGCGCTGGTCTATGCCTTCGACGCGGTGCTGCTGCGCGATGCCGTATCGCGGCTTTCAACCGACAACGCGCAGGGCGAGGAGTACCTGCCCGAGGTCGTCGCGATCCTGGTCCGGGAGGGCCGGACGGTCGCTGCGATGACGGCACCAGCCACCGAAACCGCGGGCGTGAACGATCGGATCCAGCTCGCGGCGGCGCACCGGACGTACAACGATCGGCTGCTCGATCAGCACATGCGAGCGGGCGTGACCGTGCTGGACCCGGCGACCACGTGGGTCGACGCCACCGTGGAACTGGCGCCGGACGTGACGATCAAGCCGAACACCCAACTAGAAGGTGGCACCCGGATCGGCGCGGGAGCGGTGATCGGCCCCGATTGCACCCTCACCGATACCGAGGTCGGGGCGGGCAGCGTCTTGCAGCGGGTAGTGGCCGACCGCGCCCGGATCGGCGAGCGGGTCACCGCCGGTCCTTTCGCCTACCTGCGTCCGGGCACCGAACTCGCCGACGAGGTGCACATCGGAACCTACGTCGAACTCAAGGCATCCCAGGTCGGGACCGGAACCAAGGTGCCCCACCTGAGCTATGTCGGCGATGCCACCATCGGTGAGCACACGAACATCGGCGCGGCGACCGTCTTCGTCAACTACGACGGCGTGAACAAGCACCGCAGCTCGATCGGCAGCCACGCCCGGACGGGGGCCGACAACATGTTCATCGCTCCGGTCGCCGTCGGGGATGGTGCCTACACGGCCGCGGGCTCCGTGATCGACCGGGACGTCCCGCCCGGTGCGCTCGGTGTGGGACGGGCAAAGCAGCGCAACGTAGCGGGCTGGGTCGCGCGACGCCGCGCCGGCACCGCCTCAGCCCTCGCCGCCGAAAAAACGCAGTCAACGCAGCCCGACGCCACCCCCCCTGACGCCACCCCTCATCACGCCACGACTGAGCCCCAGCACCCGCAGAACGGTGAGACGGAGACCGGAATTAATGACTGAAGAGCAGTGGCACATGAGTGAGCATCGCAGGGCCGTCTGCGGCCCGAGGAGCGGAGCGAATGCAGCGATGAGCCGCTTGCGCGAAGAGCAGGGCAGGATATGAGCACGCTGCAGGTTGCTGGCCGAAAAAGCTTGATGCTCTTTTCCGGACGCGCTTTTCCGGAACTCGGTGACGAGATCGCGCACAACCTGGGCGTGACCATCACGCCGATGACTGCACGAGACTTCGCCAACGGAGAGATCTTCGTCCGTCCGGAGGAATCTGTCCGGGGCTGCGACGTGTTCGTGATCCAGTCGCATACGGTGCCGATCAACCACTGGGTCATGGAGACCCTCATTTTGGTGGACGCCCTCAAGCGGGCCTCGGCCAAGCGCATCACGGTCGTCGCGCCGTTCTACCCCTATGCGCGTCAGGACAAGAAGCACCGCGGCCGCGAACCTATCTCGGCGCGGCTGATGGCTGATCTGCTCAAGGTCGCCGGCGCCGACCGCATCATGTCGATCGACCTGCACACGGCACAGATCCAGGGCTTCTTCGACGGCCCGGTGGACCACCTCTTCGCGCTGCCGCTGCTGGCCCAGTACGTGGCCAAGACCTATCCGAACGAGGACATCACGGTGGTCTCCCCCGACACCGGACGGGTGCGCGCCGCGGAGCAATGGGCCGATCGGCTCGGCGGCGCACCGATCGCGTTCATCCACAAGACCCGGGATCCCAATGTGGCCAACGAGGTCGTGGCCAACCGGGTGGTCGGTGAGGTAGCGGGGCGCATGTGCATCCTCGCCGACGACATGATCGACACCGGCGGCAGCATCACCAAGGCCGCTGATCTACTGTTCGACGCGGGCGCGGCCGACGTCATCATCGCCGCAACCCACGGCGTCTTCTCCGAACCCGCGGCGGATCGCCTGAAGAACTGCAGGGCGCGCGAGGTGATCATCACCAACACGCTGCCGATCCGTCCGGAACAGCAGTTCGACAAGCTCACCGTGCTGTCGATCGCGCCATTGGTTGCCAGCGCCATCAAGGCGGTCTTCGAGGACGGTTCGGTCACCAGCCTGTTCGACGGACGGAGCTAGCGCCAGCCGGCCAACGTGCTCGTGATGTCAACTGGCGGCGGCAGTTACAGCTGAGGCTCGCAGGTCGTGAGGTCAACGGGCGGCGGCGATGCGGATGAAGCCCTCGATGTCCACGGTCTCACCGCGGGCGGTCGGCGCTACACCGGCGGCTGTCAGGATTCGGGTGGCATCTGCTGGCGATCCTGCCCATCCCGCCAGCGCCGAGCGCAGCATCTTGCGCCGCTGAGAGAACGCCGCATCGATCACGGCGAACACCTCGGCACGTCCAATGCCTTCGCGGGCCGGAAAGTCCCCGCGGCTGAACCGGACGAGCCCGGACTCGACGTTGGGCACCGGCCAGAAGACATTGCGCGGCACGATGCCCACCCGCTTGGCGGGGCCGTACCAGGCCAGCTTCGCGCTCGGCACCCCGTACACCTTCGAACCGGGGGGCGCCGCCAGCCGATCGGCCACCTCGAGCTGCACCATGATCAGCCCGTGCCGAATGCTCGGGAACGTGGCAAGCAGGTGCAGCAACACGGGCACTGAGACGTTGTAGGGCAGGTTCGCAACCAGCGCGGTCGGCTGCGGGTCGGGTAGCTCGCTCAGCGCCAGCGCATCGGTCACCACCACCGACAGCCGATCCGCGAGTGCGGGAGCCACCGAGCACACCGTTTCTCCTAGCTCGGCGGCGAGACGCGGATCGATCTCAACGGCCGTCAGATGGCCGCTGCCGGCCAGAATCCCGAGCGAGAGTGATCCGAGCCCGGGCCCGACCTCCAGCACGCTCTCGTCCGGTGCAAGTTCAGCCGCCCGGACGATCCGCCGGATGGTGTTCGGGTCGTGCACGAAGTTCTGACCGAGCGTCTTGGTGGGCCGCAGGTCCAGGCGCTGTGCCAGCCGGCGGATCTCGACCGGTCCCAGCAAGCCGCCGGACGGTGCGGAAGGCTCGGTCACCCGCACAGTCTCCCAAACGCGTCCCCGCCGCCCGAGATCAACTCGCGTCTCACGTCGCCACCGCCCGAGATCAACTCACGTCTGACGTCGCTATAACAGCACCAAACGCGAGTTGATCACCGAAAGGCGCAGCACGAAACGCGAGTTGATCACCAAAGTGCGCGGGGGCGATCAGTACCAGTTGGTGGCTTGCGAATGCGCCCACGCGGCACACGGGGTTCCGTAGACGCCCGCGATGTAGCCGAGTCCCCAGGTGATCTGGGTCGAGGCGCTGGTCTGCCAGTCGGCGCCGGCGGCGGACATCTTCGAGCCGGGCAGGGCCTGTGGGATGCCATAGGCGCCACTCGGGTTCGCGGCGTCCGTGCGCCAGCCGCTCTCCTTGGTCCACAGGCTCACCAGGCAGCTGAACTGGTCGCCGCCCCAGCCGCGAGCCGCCACCATCCCTGCCGCGATCTGCTGGGCGCTACCCGGGGCCACCGACTGGACGAAGGCGGGTGCCGGCTTCGAACCGACCTTGGTGATCTGGCTGACCGGCGCGCTGATCGGAACCGTCCTCAGGACTGCCCGTCCCGCATACCGTCCATCCACGTAGATGAGCTGGTAGATGACCTTGTTCGAACCTGCCCGGCCTGAGCGGACGACCGTGTTGGTCCCGACGTAGTTGGACGGGTCGGCCTGCTGCACCGTGGCGAACGGGACGACGTGCTGCTCGACGCCTTGCTTGTAGCTGACCCGCTGGATCCTGATGACCTGGCCATCGCGGATCGTCCCCTTGGCCGACAGGCGATCCTTGGGTCCGAGGTAGAGGCCGGCATCGCCGATGGCCTGGTACACCGTCGGTCCCGCGGTGAGGACGGGAACCTTCTTGCCATCGACCAGGAACGTCACGCGCTTCGGCGTGTCGATCGAGAGGCTGGTGGCACCGGCGTCCAACCGCTTGGAACGCGAGACCGAGACGAACTCGCCCCGGGTGAACCCGAGCTGGCTGAGCGCCTCGTCGACCGAATCGGCGTTCACCCAGACGTCCTTGGCCTGGCCGTTCACCCGCAGATGCAGCAGGTGCCCCCGCCGGAGCACGATGTGGCTGCCGTCTGAGATTCCGGACGTGAGGTCCGGGGCGACGATGTCGTGATCACCCACCGACAGGTGCGCGGCGGCCAGGGCGCCCCGCACATCAGAGGCGGTGGTGTGGATGCTGCGGTCCTGGCCGTCCACCCGGAGGTCGACGGTCTTGCCAGAACCGGCCCACGCCGCCGTACCGGCCAGCAGGCCGGCCAGCACGAGCCCGTACAGGCTGAACTTCACTATGCGATGCAAAACGTAAAACCCTTCAGATCAGCTGGCTGTAGCGACGCGGAAGGCCGCCGTTACAGGTACTGACCGCAGACCGGCCACGGGCTCGAACCCCGTGCGTCGGCGACCTTGTTGGCGATGGCGATCTGCTGTTCGCGGCTGGCCAGGTCGGCACGCGGCGCATACGCTCCGCCGCCGTTGGCCGTCCAGGTGCCGAGATCGAACTGCAGGCCTCCGTAGAAACCATTTCCGGTGTTGATCTGCCAGTTGCCGCCGGACTCGCAGGCGGCGACCGCGTCCCAGTTACGACCGCTGCTGTCAGCGGGCGGGGCGCTGCCGGAGCCAGAGGCGCCGCTGCTTGGCGCAGGTGCCGGGGCCGGAGCTGGGGTGGTGGGAGCGGGCGCGGGGGGCGGCGTCGGCTTGCTGCCGACCTTCTTGATCTCGTTGACCGGGGCGGCTACCAGGCTCGACTTCGCCGGCACCCTGCCCGCGAGCTTGCCGTCGACGTAGACGAGTTGGTAGGTGACCCGCTTGGCGCCGGGCTTACCGGCGCTCACCACGGTCTCGGTGCCGACATATTTCGTCGGGTCGTTCTGGGTGGTGGTACCGAACGGGACGGCCAGCGTCACGGTCGAGGCGCCGTAGTGAACCCGCTGGATCGTGATGACCTGACCGTTGCGGGTCGCCGCGGTGCCCTTGACCGACAGGCGGTCATACGGCCCGAGGTAGATCGCCGACAGGGCGATGGCGTCATAGACCGTCTTGCCGGCGCTCAGCACCGTGCGCTTGCGGCCGTCGACGTTGAACGTCAACTGCTTGGGCGAGTTGATGGCCACGTTCGTGACGCCGGCATGCAGGCGGGTCGCCCGCGATACCGACACGAGGTTGGTGCTGTCATAGCCGAGCTGGCTGAGCGCCTCGTCTACCGAGTCGGCGTTCACCCAGACGTCCTTGGCGACCCCGTTGACGTTGAGGTGCAGAAGGTGACCGCGCCGGACGACGATCTGGCTGCCGTTCTTGACCCGGGAACCGAGGTCCGGGGCGACGATGTCGTGCGCGCCGACAGTGACCCCGGCGGCGCTCAGCGCGCCCTGGACGTTGCTGGCGGTGGTGTGCACTTGCTGGTTCTGGCCGTCGATTCGCAGAGCGATCGACTTGCTGCTATCTCCCGTTGCCCAGGCGGCGGTGCCGCCCAGGAGACCTGCTATTACGAGTCCGTACAGGCCGTACTTCACGCTGCGACGCAAAAGAAGAGACTCCTTGATCGTCGGCTTCGTCCGTCACCCCGTTGTGGCGGCCGGAGCCGTTCGCGTTCTGCTTGGTCACAGCACCGTAACGGCCAGATGGACTACAAGCCAAACATGATCTTGCGCAGACCCGGACATACCGGACGCTATACCCCGAAAAACCTGGCTCCGGTGGCCGAAATCGTGTCGCAGACCACCGATTCAGAGCAACCTTTAAGCTCAGCCAGCTGCCGAATCACCAGCGGGATGAGGTAGGGCGCGTTCGGCCGGCCGCGATACGGCTGAGCGGTCAGGAAGGGCGCGTCGGTCTCGACCAGGATCTGATCCAGCGGGGTCAGCGCCGCCGCCTCTCGCAGTGCGGGCGCGTTGCGGAACGTCAGCACCCCCGGGAAGGACAGCAGGTAGCCAGCCTCGACACACTCGCGCGCCAGCTCGGCGTCGCCGGAGAAGGCATGGAACACGACTCCGGCTTGCGGTGCGCCCTCCTCGGCAAGGATGCGCAGGACGTCGGAATGGGCCTCTCGGTCATGGATCATCAGCGGTTTGCCGACCCGCTTGGACAGCTCGATGTGCCTGCGGAAGTGCTCCTGTTGCTGCGCCGGGGTCGTCCGGTCCCAGTAGTAGTCCAGGCCCGTCTCGCCCACCGCGACGATCTTCTCGTGCCCGAGCAGCGTTTCGAGCACGGCGTAATCGTCGTCGGTGAGGCCGCCCACCTCAGTCGGATGAACCGCGATTGCCCCGTAGACATCGGGGTGTTCTGTGCTGGCGATCGTCGAGCGCCACTCGCCGACCTCGCAGCCGACGTTGATCACCCTGGTCACGCCGACCGACGCCGCCTGCTTCAACTGGTCCTCGACGAACTCGGCGGGCGCGGCATCGTGGCGACCGATCAGGCCGGCGCGGTGCGCCATTGCGTCGAAATGGCAGTGCGAGTCGAACACGGTGGTCGCCAGCGGCTCCGGCAAGGGCGGCGGAACCTGATGATTCTCCTTCGAGGTGCGCGTCTTGGTCACCGCTCAGCGCTCTCCAACCGGGCCAGCTCCTCATCCACCACCGAGGTATCGAGCTTGGTGAAGACAGGCGTCGGCGCGGCCAGCGGCGTGCCGACCTCGATCGGCGTGGAGGCCCACTTCGCCTGCGTCTGGTAGTCACCGGTCAGCACCGAGTAGGACGGCGACCCGACCGCGGTCGGCTCGTCCACCTCGACCAGCTCGGGCATCGCCGACCAGATTGCCTTGCCACCCATAGCCTTGTGCACCTTGTCCGCGCTGCCTGGCAGGAACGGTGTGATCAGCGTCTTGACGTCGTCCACCACCTGCAACGTGGTGTGCAGGACAGAGGCCATCCGGGCCGGGTCCTCGTTCTTCAGCTTCCAGGGCGCGGTGTCGGACAGGTACTTGTTCGCCTCGCCGACGAGCTTCATCACTTCGCCGATCGCCGCCTTCTGCCGGTTGCGCTCGATGAGCGCACCGATGCTGTCGAAGGCGGCTCGCGAGGCGGCGAGCAGGTTGCGATCGATCTCGGCCAGCTCGCCCGCGGCCGGGATCGCGCCCAGGTTCTTGGCCGTCATCGAGATCGTGCGGTTCACCAGGTTGCCCCAGCCGGCCACGAGTTCATCGTTGTTGCGCCGGACGAACTCGGACCAGGTGAAGTCGGTGTCCTGGTTCTCGGGGCCCGCACTGACCAGGTAATAGCGCAACGCGTCGGCGTCATAGCGAGACAGCATGTCCCCGACGTAGATGACGACATTGCGGGACGAGGAGAACTTGCGGCCCTCCATCGTCAGGAACTCACTCGAGACCACCTCGAAGGGACGCTCGAGCGCTCCGAGCTCACCCGGCTTGCCACCCTTGGCACCCAGCCCCGAGTAGCCGAACAGCATCGCCGGCCAGATCTCGGCGTGAAAGACGATGTTGTCCTTGCCCATGAAGTAGTAGCCGCGCGGCTTCGTGCCGTCCTCGGCCGGCTGCCAGAACGGACGCCACGCGTCGGGATCACCCGTCCGGGCGGCCCACTCGATGGAGGCACTCAGATAGCCGATGACCGCGTCGAACCAGACATAGATCTTCTTGTCGTTGCGATCCCGCCACCCTTCCAGCGGCACCGGAACGCCCCAGTCCAGGTCGCGGGTGATGGCACGGGGCTTGAGATCGGCCAGCAGGTTCATGCTGAATTTCTGGACGTTCGGCCGCCAGTGACTCTGCTTGGCCAACCAGTCCCCGAGCACCTCGGTGAAGGCCGGCAGGTCGAGAAAGTACTGCTCGGTTTCGACGAACTTGGGTGTCTCGCCGTTGATCCGCGAGCGCGGGTTGATCAGGTCGATGGGATCGAGCTGGTTGCCGCAGTTGTCGCACTGGTCGCCCCGGGCCGCGGGATAACCGCAGATCGGGCAGGTGCCCTCGATGTAGCGGTCGGGCAGGGTGCGGCCGGTGGACGGGCTGATCGCACCGAGCTCGGTGCGCGGAAAGATATAGCCGTTGTCCAGCAGCGTCAGGAACAGCTGCTGCACCACGGCGTAGTGGTTCTTGGTAGTGGTCCGGGTGAACAGGTCGTAGGACAGCCCCAGCTTCTGCAGGTCGGTGGCGATCACCTTGTTGTACCGATCGGCCAGCTCGCGGGCAGTCAGGCCCTCTTTCTCGGCCTGCACCTGGATCGGCGTGCCGTGCTCGTCCGTCCCGGAGACCATCAGCACCTTGTTGCCCGCCATCCGCTGGTAGCGGCTGAACACGTCGGAGGGAACACCGAAGCCTGCTACGTGCCCGATGTGCCGCGGACCGTTGGCGTACGGCCAGGCGACTGCAGTCAGCACGTGATTACCGGAACTCATTGCACCAGCCTAGTGAGACCCCACTAACCGGATTTTGCGGCCACCACGGCATCGAACACTGCCCGCTTGGCTATCCCGAGCTGCGCGGCGACCGCTGCGATGGCCTCCTTGCGGCTTTGGCCGGCCTCTTCACGGACGGCGACCAGGGCCGCCAGCCGCGCCGCGCTCAGCTCGGCCTGCGATCCGTCCGGCGCCCCGCCGACCACCAGGGTGATCTCGCCCCGCACCTCTGACTCGGCCCAGCTGGCCAGCTCGCCGAGCCCACCGCGTACCACCTCTTCGTAGGTCTTGCTCAGCTCCCGGCAGATCGCCGCCGGACGATCTGGCCCGAATGCCTCGGCCAGATCGAGCAGGGAGGCGGCAAGCCGGTGTGGGGACTCGAAGAACACCATCGTCCGGCGCTCGGTCGCCAGCTCGCTGAGATAGCCGCGCCGGGCGCCGGCCTTGCGGGGCAGGAACCCCTCGAAGCAGAACCGGTCGACCGGCAGCCCCGAGATCGCGACCGCGCTGGTGACCGCGGATGGGCCGGGCAGCACCGTCACCTCGATGCCGGCTTGCACCGCAGCCGCCACCAGCCGGTAGCCGGGATCCGAGACCGAGGGCATCCCGGCGTCGGTGACCACCAGGACGTCCCGGCCCTGCATCAGGTGTTCGATCAGCTGGGGTACCCGGCCGTCCTCGTTGCCCTCGAAGAAGGAGAGCACGGTACCGGCGATGGCGATATCGAGATCCGCGGCGAGGCGGCGCAGCCGCCGGGTGTCCTCAGCCGCGATGACCGGCGCCGTCGACAGCGCCTGCGCGAACCGCAGCGAGGCGTCCTCGGCCCGCCCCAGCGGCGCACCGGCGAGCACGACCCGTCCGCGGGATTCACCGTTGCGCGCACTCATCACAGTCGCAGACCTTACGATCGACGTCGTGCCGACCGCGACGCTGCTGCCCGAAAGGGCCGACACCGTCCCCGTCGGCGTGGTCAGGACGCGTCCGGTCGCACTGATGAGCTGGCGACCGGATTCGGTTCTGACGAGCTGGGGTTGGACGCTGCTGGTCGCCGTACTGGCCGGCGTGACCCGGTTCTGGGCTCTCGGATTTCCCGGCGAGAAGATCTTCGACGAGGTCTACTACGCCACCGAGGCGCAAGAGATGCTGCGCTACGGCTACGAGGACAACCGGGCGTACATGTTCATCGTCCATCCGCCGCTGGGCAAGTGGCTGATCGCCGGCAGCTCGAGCATCTTCGGCGACAATTCCTTCGGGTGGCGGGCCGCTCCGGCGCTCGCCGGGGTGCTGAGCGTCGTCATCGTGACCAGAGTCGCGATGCGGATGTTCCGCTCGGTGCTGCTCGGGGTGCTCGCCGGGGTGCTGCTCAGCCTGGACGGGATCTCGCTCGTGATGTCGCGGGTCTCGCTGCTGGACATCTTCCTGCAGCTGTTCGTCCTCGCGGGCTTTGCCGCACTGCTGCTCGATCGGGATATGGTCCGTCGCCGCCTCGGTGACCTCTACGAGGCGGGCGTCGATCTCACCCACGGCGTGCCGAGCCTCGGGCCGCGTCCGTGGCGGCTCGTTGCTGGGGTCATGTTCGGGCTGGCCTTCGGCGTGAAGTGGAGTGCCCTGTCGTTCTGGGTCGGTTTCGCGCTGCTCTCGCTGCTGTGGGATCGCGGTGCGTTCAAATCGGTCGGGGTGGAGTTTCCCTCGATCGCCGTGCTCAAGCGCTCGCTGCCGGGCGCCTTCGGCTCGCTCGGAATCATCGCCTCGGCAAGCTACCTGGCGACCTGGACGGGTTGGTTCGTCGGGGAGAACTCCTGGAACCGGCACTGGGGCGACACCCACCCGGGCAGCGGGCTGTTCGGCTTGCTGCCTTCGGGCATCCGCAGCCTGCTGGACTATCACCACCTGGCCTACGAATTCCATACCCACCTCTATGACCCCCATGCCTACAAGGCCAATCCGTGGTCGTGGCTGGTTCTGGGAAGGCCGATCCTCTTCTACTACCCCAAGGACGTCACCGGATGCGGTGCCGTCAAGGCCGACGGCACCCCGGACTGTGTCAGGTCGATCCTGCTGATCGGCACGCCGATCATGTACTGGGCCATCCTGCCGGTGCTCGGCTGGCTGCTCTGGCACTGGATCACCACCCGGGACTGGCGTGCGGGCGTTGTTCTGCTGTCCTTCGTCGTCGGCTGGGGAGTCTGGCTGCAGAACACCCGGCGGACCGGCTTCCTCTTCTACATGACTCCGCTGATGCCGTTCCTGGTGCTCGGCCTGACCATGGCGGTGGGCGCCATGCTGTCGCCCTCGGCGGAGGATCGAACGTCGCTGCTGAACCGGAGATTCGTCGGCCCGGGGCGCCCACCGGCTGATGATGACCCTGAGATCGAGGACGAGCGCGACGGGGTTCGCTCCGTCGGGCTGCGCGAGTGGCTGGCGATCAAGGGCATGCCGGCCACCCGTGTGCTGCGTACCGGCGTGGTGGTCCTGTGGCTGGGCGGCGTGGTTGCCGACTTCATCTGGATGTGGCCGATCTTGACCGGCGGCATGCTCACCTACCAGCAGTGGCACATGCGGATGTGGTTCCCTGGCTGGATCTGACCCGGTTGGCGTACTTAATTCGCTTCTGGTGGGATGCTGGGAACCCGGCATGCGTTGCCCGACGTTGAACCAATGCCGGAGGACCGCGTCCGATCGGCATCCGCTGGCTATGAGAGACGGTTAGGTGAATCAATGACGCTCCCCAACATCCCGCGTCCGGGACTCGACCTCGAATACCCCATGTCGCTCGGTGTCTATGACCGCTACGAACAAGCCCAGCAGGTCGTCGACTACCTGTCCGACAACGAGTTCGCCGTGCAGAACATGGCCATCGTGGGCACCGAATTGCGCAGCATCGAGCGGGTCACCGGCCGGCTCACCCGAGGCAAGGCGGCAATCGCCAGTGCGGCCTCGGGCGCCTGGATGGGCTTGTTCATCGGCCTCGCTTTCGCCTTGTTCGGAAAGGGCAATCAGCTTGGCTTCATCATCACGGTCGTAGTCTTCGGCGCCCTCTTCGGCCTGATCTGGAGCCAGATCGGTTTTTCGGCGATTACCCGCGGCGGCACCCGCGACTTCTCCTCGGTCAGCCAGGTGGTGGCCACCAAGTACGAGGTCCTGGTCGAGCACCGATTCGCCGAGCGAGCCCGCGAGTTGCTGGCCGCGATGCCCGGCAACCGTGGCGCTTTTGGGGTCGAGTCCGGGTAGT
>JAVEES010000437.1 GCA_030840285.1 Pseudonocardiales bacterium | reverse complement strand
ATTCGCGCCCCGCCATCGCTTTCGGTGGGGACTACAACCCCGAGCAGTGGCCCGAATCGGTATGGCACTCCGACGTCGAACTGATGAAGCGGGCCGGGGTGAACCTGGTCAGTGTCGCCATCTTCAGCTGGGCGTTGCTCGAGCCCAAGGAGGGCGTCTACGAGTTCGACTGGCTCGACCGGGTGCTGGATTTGCTGCACACCAACGGGATCCGGGTGGACCTGGCCAACGCCTCGGCGTCGCCGCCACCGTGGTTCTCGCACAAATATCCTCAGTCCTTGCCGGTTACCGCTGACGGCGTCCGGCATTCCTATGGCTCCCGCCAGGCGTTCTGCCCATCCAGCCCGGAGTACCGCCGCGCGGCGGCGGCCCTGACGACCGCGATCGCCGAGCGCTATTCAGACCATCCCGCGGTGATCATGTGGCACGTGCACAACGAGTACGGCTGCCACAACCTGCCCTGCTTCTGCGACGTCTCGGCAGCGGCGTTCCGGGTATGGCTGCAGCGCCGGTACTCGACACTGGAGGAGCTGAACGAGGCCTGGGGCACCGCCTTCTGGTCCCAGCACTACTACGACTGGGAAGAGATCCTTCCGCCGCGCAGGTCCGGAACCCACGTCAACCCGACCCAGCAGCTGGACTTCGCTCGATTCTCCTCCGATGAGCTGCTGGACTGTTTCAAGGCAGAGGCCGCGATCCTGCGGGCCCGCTCACCGCACCCGATCACCACGAACTTCATGGGTTTCTCGATGGGCCTCAGCAGGCCGGTGGATTACTGGCGCTGGGCCGAGCAGATGGACGTGATCTCCAACGACCACTACCTGATCGCCGAGGACCCGTCGCACGAGCAGGAACTGGCGATGACGGCCGACCTCACGCGTGGCTGGGCCAACGGTGAGCCGTGGCTGCTCATGGAGCACTCGACGTCGGCGGTGAACTGGCAGCCCCGCAACATCGCCAAGGCGCCCGGCGAGATGATCCGAAACTCACTGCAGCATGTCGCGCGTGGTGCCGACGGTGCGTTGTTCTTCCAGTGGCGAGCGGCCAAGGCGGGTGCGGAGAAGTTCCACTCGGCGCTCGTTCCGCACGCCGGCACCGACACCAAGGTGTGGCGCGAGGTCGAACGGCTCGGTGCCATCCTCAAGGCGATCGGCGAGGTGGCAGGTTCGGTGGTCGACGGGTCGCAGGTGGCGATCCTGCACGACACCGACGCGCGCTGGGCGAACGAGATCGACTCGCACCCGTCGATCGAGGTCTCCACCGTCGAGGAGACCCGGAACTGGCACGCCGGTTTGTGGCGGGCTGGGATCACCACGGATTTCCGGCAATCGACCGATGACCTGTCCGGCTACCGGATGGTGCTCGCGCCCGTGCAGTACCTGATCAGTGATGAGGGCGCGGCGAACCTCAGGCGCTACGTCGAGGGTGGCGGCCACCTGGTGGTGACGTACTTCTCGGGCATCGCCGATGTCAACGACCACATCCGCCTCGGTGGGTACCCCGGTGCGTTCACCGAGCTTCTCGGTGTGCGGATCGAGGAGTTCTTCCCTCTGCACAAGGACGAACTGGTCAGCCTGTCCGCGTTCGGGGACGGAGCGCTGTGGAGCGAACTGGGCAGGTCCACCGGTGCCGAGGTGTTGGCCGAATTCGTGAACTCGCCGGTCGCCGGCTCGCCCGCGGTAACCCGCAACCAGTTCGGCAAGGGGGCCGCCTACTACGTCGCGACCTCGCTGCAACGCCCGGCGATCGACGGCCTGATCGCTCGCGTGGCCGCCGGTGCCGGGGTCTCCCCCGCGCTCCCCGGGTTGCCGCCCGGTGTCGAGGTGATCCGCCGCAAGGGCACCCAGGGCAGCTGGACCTTCGTGATCAACCACAGCACAGCAGACGTCGAAGTGGCGCTCAGCGGCCGTGAGCTGATTACGGACGTCGAGGTACCTGGCACACTCGCAGTGGCAGCAGGAGCTGTCGCCGTGGTTCGGGCCTGACCCGGCGAAGTCGCCGGAACGGAGCTTGACCCGGCGAAGTCGCGACAAGCGGGCCTGACCCGGCGAAGTCGCCGGAAACGCGGGTCGTGAAGGAGCAGAGCGTGGTCAGTCCTGGTGTGAACTGGGCAGGCAATATCCGATACACGGCGCGGGAATTGCTGACCCCGACCACGCTTGCGCAGCTGCAGGAAATGGTCTGCACCGCCGAGCGGGTCCGGGTGCTCGGCAGCCGGCATTCGTTCAACGACATCGCCGACTCCCCCGGTGTGCTGCTGAACCTCGCCGAGCTGCGGCAGCCCGTCGCGATAGATCCAGCCGCCGCCACCGCGACGGTGGGTGCCGGCCTGCGCTACGGCGAGGTGACCCCGCAGCTGGAAGCTGCCGGCTTCGCACTGCCCAACCTTGGCTCGCTGCCGCACATCTCGGTCGCCGGGGCGTGTGCCACCGGGACGCATGGCTCGGGTAGCGGCAACCGCAATCTGGCCGCGGCAGTCCGCTCGATGGAATTCGTGGCCGCCGACGGCGAACTCGTCAGGTTGGACCGCGACGAGCACCCGGCCGAATTCCACGGCGCGGTGCTGGGTGTGGGCGCTGTGGGGCCGGTCGTCTCGCTGACGCTGGATCTGCGGCCGTCCTTCCAGGTCCGCCAGGATGTCTACCTCGATCTGCCCTATCGCGAACTCGATGCGCATTTCGACGAGATCATGGACGCCGCCTACAGCGTGAGCCTGTTCCTGGATTTCCGCAGCGACACGGTGGGCAAGGTCTGGATGAAGCGCGCCGTCGCGCCGGGCGAGGACTGGCAGCCCGAGCCGACCTGGCTGGGTGCCCGGCTGGCAGAGTCCGACCAGCATCCGGTGCCTGGGCAGCTGCCGGACAGCGCGACGCCTCAGCGGGGCGACATCGGGCCGTGGAACGAGCGACTACCGCACTTCCGGCTGGAGTTCGTCCCGAGCAGTGGGTTGGAGCTGCAGTCGGAGTACCTGCTGCCGCGCGGGCATGCGGTGCGCGCGCTGGCCGGGCTGCGTCCGCTCAGCGAGCGGATCGCACCGTTGCTGCAGGTGGCCGAGATCCGCACGGTGGCCGCGGACGAACTCTGGCTGAGTCCCGCCTACCAGCAGGACGTCGTCGCACTGCACTTCACGTGGGTCGATGACACCCCTGCCGTGCGAGCGCTGCTGCCCGCACTGGAGGCCGTGCTGGATCCGCTGGAAGGCCGCCCGCACTGGGGCAAGGTCTTCACGACCCCGCCCGGACGGGTCCGCGAGCTATACCCGAGGATGGCCGACTTCGTCGAACTGGTGCGGCGCTACGACCCGGACGGGCGGTTCGGCAACACCTTCCTGGAAACCTACGTCTACTGATCCCGGTGCGGTGCGGGTCCGGCGGGCGCTGCGTCCGGCGGGTGCTGCTGCGTCCGGCGGGTGCTTGGTCGCTCAGCTGGCGGGAGGGCTCACCACTTGTCTCACCACTTGTCTCACCACTTGTCGTGGACGAGCGGCCGGATCTGCTCGTCGTACAACGCGCGGATCGCGGCGTGCACGTCGTCCGGCAGTGCTGGCAGGCCCGCCGCGGCGGCATTGGCTTCGGCCTGTCGGACCGAACTGGCACCCGGAATCACCGTGGTGACCGCAGGCTGGTCGATGATCCAGCGCAACGCCAGCTGAGCCGGTTGCAGTCCCACCAGCTCGGCGATCGCCTTGAAGCGCGCCGCCGCGTCCACGCCTTGCCCGTACGGGACGCCGGCGAACGTCTCGCCGACATCGAAGGCCTCGCCGTGCCGGTTGTACTGCCGGTGATCATCGGCCGCGAAGGTGGTCGAGCGATCGAACCGTCCGGTCAGCAGGCCCGAGGCGAGTGGGACGCGAGCGATGATGGCAACGCCGGCCTGCGCCGCGGCCGGCAGCACCTGCTCCAGCGGTTTCTGCCGGAAGGCGTTGAAGATGATCTGCACGCTGGCGACACCGGGACGGCCGATGGCGGTCAGCGCCTGCGCGCAGGTCTCCACGCTGACCCCGTACGCGGCGATCCGCTTTTCCGCGACGAGGGTGTCCAGCGCGTCGAACACCTCCTGCGATTCGAAGACCGGCGTCGGGGGGCAGTGCAGCTGGACCAGATCGAGGGTCTCGACGCCGAGATTGGTCCTGGACCGATCGATCCACTGGCGGAAGTTGGACAGCACGTAGTTCTCGGGCAGCTGCTCGGCCCGGCGGCCCAGCTTCGTGAAGACGGCCACCTGCTGATCGCCGCCGTTGAGGAACTCGCCGATGAGCTGCTCGCTGCGGCCGTCGCCGTAGACGTCGGCGGTGTCGAACACGGTGACGCCGGCATCGGCCGATGCCTGCAAGATCGACATCGCGGTGGACGGTTCCAGGTGTCCCCAATCCGAGCCCAGCTGCCACGTGCCGAGGCCGAGGACCGAGACATCGTAGGGAAGGCGGGCTGTTGAGCGGGTCTCGATAGTCACCCCCCGATCCTGCCCGCGGCATCGAATCGCGGCACACCCGGGGTGGGCCTGCCCTTGCTCCGAGTCGTGCCGCACCCGAATGCTGCACGCTGCACGCTGCACGCTGCACGCTGCACGCTGCACGCAGAAACGCCGACACGCCGACACGCCGCCGCGTCGGAGCCCCGCGGGCCGTTTTTGTCAGAGCCCACTTGTAGCTTTTGACTATGCGGTTCCTGCACACCTCCGACTGGCATCTCGGTCGCACCTTGCACGGTGTCGACCTGCTCGATGCCCAGCGAGCTGTGCTGCGCCAGATCGTCGAGCAGGTAGCCCAGCCCCACGACGCAGTACCCTTCGACGCCGTCATCGTCGCGGGTGATATCTATGACCGGGCCGTCCCGCCGGTCGAGGCGGTCAGCCTCTTTGCCGAGGTTCTGACAGAACTCACCGCACATACCAGGGTCATCGTGACGGCCGGCAATCACGACTCGGCGATCCGGCTCGGCTTCGGGTCGGAACTGTTCACCGATCGGCTGCACATCCGAACCTCGATGTCCTCGATCGGCGAACCGGTGCTGATCGGTGACGTCGCGGTGTATCCGCTGCCCTACCTCGACCCGGACGCGGCGCGCGGCACGCTGCGCACCGGCGATGATCCGCTGCCCCGATCGCATCAGGCGGTGATGACGGCGGCGATGGACCTGGTCCGAGCAGATCTCGCGACTCGTGGCCCGAGCACCCGCTCCATCGTGGTCGCGCATGCCTTCGTGGTCGGGGGCTCGGCCAGCGAGAGCGAGCGATCCATCGTGGTCGGCGGCGTCGATCACGTAGCCGCGTCAACCTTCGACGGCGTCGACTACGTCGCCCTGGGGCACCTGCACGGCGCGCAGCAACCGAGCAGCGCGTCGCGCACGCTGCTGCGTTACAGCGGTTCGCCATTGCGCTACTCGTTCTCAGAACGAGGCCACCGCAAGTCGATGACTGTGCTGGATCTTGATGAATCCGGTGTGCGGGTCACCGAGATCCCCTTCCGCCAGCCCCGCGCGATGGCCGATCTGACCGGCACGATCGACGAGCTGCTGACCGGTCCGCTCGGCGGCCGGCACGCGGACGACTGGGTGCGTATCACGGTGACGGACCGCAGCCGTCCGGAGCGCCTCTTCGACAGGCTGAAGTCGCGATTCCCGCACGTCCTGCAGGTCTTTCACGTTCCGGCGGGCGCGCTGCAACCGGGCGAGGCGCGGTCACCGATCGCTGAGCGCAGCCCGCGAGAGCTGGGCGCGGACTTCGTTTCCCACGTGACCCGGGTGCCCGGTTCCGCTGAGGAGCTGGACCTTTTCGAAGCTGCCTACCGAGAAGCCGGCCTCGAAGTGGGGCGAGCCTGATGCGGCTGCACCGGCTCACCATGTCGGCGATCGGCCCGTTCGCCGGAGAGGTCGTGCTCGACTTCGCGCGGCTGGGCGACAGCGGCGTCTTCCTGCTCGAAGGTCCGA
Organism: Pseudonocardiales bacterium; assembly: GCA_030840285.1. Lineage (GTDB taxonomy): Bacteria > Actinomycetota > Actinomycetes > Mycobacteriales > Jatrophihabitantaceae > Jatrophihabitans_A. Next base: position 3,524 of record JAVEES010000437.1, on the reverse strand, counting down.
CCGGATCAGGCAAGTCGACGATCATCGACGCGCTGTCCTTCGCGCTGTACGGCAAGGTCGCCCAATCCTCGGCGACGGTCGAGCGGCTGCGATCCCACCATGCCGAGGCCTCGGACGAGTCATGGGTCGAGCTCATCTTCGAGACCCAGAGCGGCATCTTCCGTATCCGGCGGACGCCGTCCTTCGAGCGTCCCAAGCGCGATGGTTCCGGTACCCGGAAGGTCAACATGACCGTCAAGATCTGGCGGCTGACCTCTCCGGACGGGCCGGCTGCCTCCGAGCCGCTGTCCACCCGGATATCCGAGGCGGATGACGAGGTCACCCGCGCCGTCGGACTGACGCACGAGCAGTTCGTCCAGACAGTGGTGCTGCCGCAGGGCGAGTTCGCGAACTTCCTGCGATCCAAGAGCGAGGACAAGAAGGCGCTGCTGCAGAAGCTGTTCGGCACCGAGATCGTCTCGGCCACGCAGGACCGGTTGATCGAGACCCGGCGTGACGCGGAGCAGCAACGGGCCGGCGCCCAAGCGGCTGTGCACAAGGCCATTCAGGCCTTCGCGGGCGCGTCCGGCATCGACGAGGTGACCAGCGGCGAGCTCGAAACAGGCGTGCTCAACGGTGATCACGACCAGCTGACCGCGATCGTGTCCGACGTGCTGCGCGATCTGTCCGCAGCGTCCGCCCACGCGCGAATACTGCACGAGGCCGCTACCGCCGAGCGGCTGGCGGCACTTGCCACCTCACTCGCGGCTCAGGATCTCCGGCGCCGCCAGGCCCGCCGTGCCGAACTCCGGATCCGCCGGCAGGCGCTGCTGGACGAGCAGAGTGCTGTCGAGGCACGGCGCTCTGAACTCGACGCCGCCGAGCGCGCGGTAGCTGTCAACCCGGTGGCCCAGGCGTTGGTCACCGCTCTCGATCGCGCGAATGCGGCCAAGGGCGAGGAATCCACGGCGCGCTCCGCGCTACCGGCAAAGCTGAAGAGCGTTGACGAAACCGCCCTGCGTTCGTCCGCAACGCACGCGCAGACCCTGATCGGTTCGCTGTCCGAGGCCGAGCGACGAGAGCGGGAACTCTCGGGGCTGCGAGCCGATCACACACAGCTCGTGCTGCGGATTGAGCAGTACGACAAGGCGATCTCGGCGGCCGCGCGTGAGCGAAGCGGATTGCCCGAGCAGATCAGCCAGCAGAGTGCTGCCTACGAGCGGGCGGTCGCAGGGGCGGCCCGCGAAGCTGCCCTGATCGCCGAATACGAGCGTGCCGAAGAGAGGTTCACCGCTGCCGAACGCGCCGACAAGGCGGCCACGCTGCTTGCGCAGGAAGCACAGATCACTCGTGAGGCAGCAGAGGCATGGGACGCGCAGGAGGCGCGGCTTGCGACCCTGCGGCTGTCGTGGCGGGCCAGCGTGGCCGGCGAGCTGGGCGTCAGCCTCGTCTCCGGTGATCCCTGCGTGGTGTGTGGCTCGGTCGAGCACCCAGCCCCCGCCCGGCGCAGGCGCGATCATGTCAGCCAGAACGTCCTGGACGCGGCTGAGAAGGAATCGCGCCGCCTGAGGGACGCGGCGCACGCGGCGCGACAGGAACTCGATCGCCAGCAGACCGCACTGATCGCCCTGCAGTTGGAAGCCGACAAGCTCAACCCGGATCAGGCGCGCAAGAAGCTGGCTGACGTCGGCGCCGCGCTGCGGGAGGCGCAGGCAGCGGCCGGCGAACGGGATCGGTTGAGCGGCTTGATCGAACAGACCCGCACTTTGCTCGACACCCTAACGGCGCAGATTTCGGCTGCCGAGACGGACCGGGCCGCCATCGCGGAGCGAGCTGCCGCGCTGGGCGAGCGGATCAGCGCGGACTGTGAAGCGGTGGATCGAGCGCGCGACGGTTACCGCAGCGTCGCGGAACGGGTGGCAGCGCTGCACGGTGAAGTGTCGGCGCTTACGGCCGCCGCCGACGCCGCCGCGCTCGCCGAGAGTGCTCTGCGGCGGGCCATGGAATGTGGCGAGGAATTTCGGCGGGCGCTCAGCGAAGCCGGATTCACCGATGAGCAGCATTGGCAGCGTGAGCGCAGATCGGCCACTGAGATCAGCTCATTGCGACGGCTGATCACCGAATTCGACACCGAGCTGTCAGCGGTGAGCGCCCGCCTTGCAGAGGACGAACTCACCGATGCCGCACTCGATGGTCCGGAGCCGGAGATCGAGCCGCTCGAGCAAGCGGTGGCCGATGCCGAATCGGCCGAGGCTGAACGCGCCGCAGTCGCCGGCTCGGCTCGCGACCGGCTGAACGCCGCAACCAAACGCGCCGGCTCGCTGCAGACGGCGATCTCGGCGAGTAGCGACATCCTGTCGCGGACGGCGGCGGCGATCCGGCTGGGCAACCTCGCCGCCGGCATCGGCGACAACCAGCTCCGGATGGACCTCACGACCTTCGTGCTGATCAGGCGCTTCGCCGATGTGGTGAGCGCCGCCAACTCCCAGCTACGCCGGGTGTCGGGCGGTCGCTATGAGCTGGAACACTCCGACGCCAAGTCCGGCAATGCCAAGTCCGGACTGGGCTTGCGAATCCTCGACCTGCATACCGGAAAGCCGCGCGACCCGGCCACCCTGTCCGGCGGTGAGACGTTCTACGTCTCGCTGTCGCTGGCGTTGGGACTGGCCGATGTGGTGCGTGCCGAGTCAGGCGGAGTGGACCTCGGCACCTTGTTCATCGACGAAGGCTTCGGAAGCCTGGACCCCGAGGTGCTCGACGAGGTCCTCGCTGTCCTGGACTCACTTCGCGAGGGCGGACGTACGGTGGGTGTCGTCAGCCACGTCGCCGAACTGAAGCACCGGATCTGCGAACGCGTCGAGGTTCGGCGAAACCCCGACGGTTCGTCCAGGCTGACCTTGGTCGCATAGTCCATCGCCGGCCAGCCCGACTTAGCCGAAACCCGAACTAGCCGTGGATCTCGTCCAGCCAGGCATACGTGTAGATCAACTCGCGTCTGTCGTCGCTATCGCTATCGCAGCACCAAACGCGAGTTGATCAAGGAAATTCGCGGGCGCGGGTGCGAGGGGGCGGGGGCGGGCGCTAGGCGGGCGGGCGGCGCCAGGTGAACACCGGCGCCCGGCGCTCCAGAAAGGATCTCGGGCCCTCGACTCCGTCCGCGCTGCCCTCCCATTCCTCGTACCACCGGGCATGCAGCGCCTGCGCGTCGGCTCCATCGGCGATCGCGTTGACCAGTTCCTTCGTCGCGGTCTGCGTCATCGGCGCCATCGGCAGCATTGCCGAGACCAACCGGTCGGTGGCGTCGGCGAGCTGGTCCGGAGCCACCAGCTCATCGACCAGCCCGATCCGCAGAGCCTCGGCAGCATCGATGGTGGCGGCCGTGAAGATCAGCCGCTTGGCAGCGGCCGGACCGATCAGCTCGACCAGCGAGCGGGTCGAGTTGACCGGGTAGACGACGCTCAACTTCGCGGGTGGAACCCCGAACACCGCGGTGGAATCAGCGATCCGTAGATCACAGGCAACGGCCAGCTGGTTTCCGCCGCCCA
>JAVEES010000422.1 GCA_030840285.1 Pseudonocardiales bacterium | reverse complement strand
CATGCAGAGTCGAGTTGAGGTCCTGATAACTGGCGTAGCCCGAGATGACCTGCTTGGTGCCGGCGAAGTTTCCGTCGGTCCAGAGGCAGAAGTTGTGCACCGGGCAGGTGGTGGTCGGCGGAAGCTGGCACCGCCGAGACGAGGGCGCTCACAGCGAGCACGGAAACCGTGCCGAGAACCCAGGTGGAATTTTTCATGACTAGCTCCGATCCCCGAAAAAATGGACATCGAAGGCATATCAGGGTGGAACGCTTACCGTTGGCGCTTTCGCGAAACTGCTATGCGCGACTGCAGGCGCAGGGTCCGTTTCTGTTCAACCGCGATCCCTGCTAAGATCGTGTTAGTGGCCCGCCTAGCGGCTGCCTGATCGAGATTCTCGATCTGTACTTCGCCCGGCAACTGAGCTGACATTTCAGCGAAACCCGGAGCAGGTAGAAATTCCAGCATCGCGATCTCAGATCCGTTCTGCGGGTCTGCAGCTCGATGATGCTGTGTAGAAAGGAGAACCCTCCATGGAGGACGACTACGGTCCCTGGGACGACTGATCCCAGCTCAACGTGACGAACGGCCCGCCCCGGGAAACCGGCCGGCGGGCCGTTCGGTGTCTGCGGCGTGAGGTAAATGCGCTCGGCGGTCCCCGGTAGACTTCGGTGCGAACTTTGTCCACGCTCGAAATATCAGTCCTGGAGACCCCGTGGGACTCGTCGTTCAGAAATACGGCGGCTCATCGGTCGCAGACGCAGAACGAATCAAGCGCGTAGCCGAACGCATCGTCGCCACACGGCGCGCGGGTAACGACGTCGTCGTCGTGGTTTCTGCGATGGGCGACACCACCGATGAGCTGATCGACCTCGCCGAACAGATCGTCCCGGTCCCTGGTGGGCGCGAATTCGACATGCTGCTGACCGCCGGTGAGCGTATCTCGATGGCGCTGCTGGCGATGGCCATCCAGTCCCTGGGGTACCCGGCCGAGTCCTTCACCGGCTCGCAGGCCGGGGTGCTCACGACCTCGGTCCACGGCAAGGCGCGGATCGTCAACATCACCCCCGGACGCGTCGAGAACTCGGTCGCCGACGGAAACGTGGCGATCGTCGCGGGCTTCCAGGGCGTCTCACCCGACACCAAGGACATCACCACGCTGGGCCGCGGCGGCTCGGACACGACCGCCGTCGCGCTGGCGGCCGCGCTGAAGGCCGACGTCTGCGAGATCTACACCGACGTGGACGGCGTGTACTCGGCTGATCCGCGAATCGTGAAGAACGCCCGGCGGCTGAACACCGTCACCTATGAAGAGATGCTCGAACTGGCTGCGTGCGGGGCCAAGATCCTGCATCTGCGCTCGGTCGAGTATGGCCGTCGCTACGCGGTCCCGATTCACGTCCGCTCGTCGTTTTCGAACAGGACCGGCACCCTGGTGACCGGTTCGATGGAGGATCTTTCCGTGGAACAGGCCATCATCTCCGGGGTCGCGCACGATCGAAGCGAGGCCAAGGTCACCGTCGTAGGAGTTCCGGACAAGCCCGGCGAGGCCGCGGCGCTCTTCCGGGTGCTGGCCGAGGCAGAGATCAACCTCGACATGATCGTGCAGAACATCTCCACCGGGGGCACCGGCAAGACCGATGTCTCTTTCACGCTGCCCAAGACCGACGGGCTCACCGCGGTCCAGGCGCTGGGCAAGGTGAAGGCCCAGGTGGGCTTCGAAGACGTCCTCTATGACGACCACGTCGGCAAGCTCTCGCTGGTCGGCGCGGGGATGCGCTCGCACCCCGGGGTGTCGGCGAAGTTCTTCGCCTCGCTGGCCGAGGCCGGTGTGAACGTCGAGATGATCTCCACTTCCGAGATTCGGATCTCGGTGGTGTGCCGCGATACCGAACTTGACGCGGCAGTGCGAGCGGTGCATGACGCGTTCGAGCTGGGCAGTGACGCCGAGGAGGCTGTCGTGTACGGAGGTACCGGCCGATGACGGCGTCGATCGATCTGGCCGCCATCCGGCAACGGGCCGCGTCCGAGGGCCTGCGGGTCGGTGTGGTCGGTGCGACCGGCCAGGTCGGCAAGGTGATCCGCGAGATCCTCGCCGAGCGGAAGTTCCCGATCGCTGAGATCCGCTTCTTCGCCTCGGCCCGATCCACCGGCAGCACGCTGCCCTGGGGCGACAGCGAGATCACCGTCGAGGATGCGGCCACGGCCGACCCGTCCGGGCTGGATCTGGCGTGGTTCTCCGCCGGTGCGTCCACGTCGAAGGTGCTGGCTCCCAAGTTCGCCGACGCCGGCGTCCTGGTGATCGACAACTCCTCCGCCTGGCGGATGGATCCGGACGTCCCGCTGGTCGTGTCCGAGGTCAACCCGGCTGCGGTCGATGAGGCCCGCAAGGGCATCATCGCCAACCCCAACTGCACGACCATGGCCGCAATGCCGGTGCTGCGCCCGCTGCACGCCGAGGCCGGCCTCGTCCGGCTGATCGCCTCGACCTATCAGGCGGTGTCCGGTTCCGGGCTCGCCGGGGTCGAGGAACTCGCCGGGCAGGCCTCCGCGGTGGTCGAGCGAGCCGCGGAGCTGACCCACGACGGGTCGGCGCTCGATTTCCCGGCGCCGGTGAAGTACGTGCGCAGGATCGCGTTCAACGTGGTGCCGCTGGCCGGCTCGATCGTCGACGATGGATCGTTCGAGACGGACGAGGAGCAGAAGCTGCGCAACGAGAGCCGGAAGATCTTGGGCATCCCGGACCTTGCGGTGTCCGGCACCTGCGTGCGGGTTCCGGTGTTCTCCGGCCACTCGCTGTCGATCAACGCCGAGTTCTCATCGCCGCTGTCGGTCGAGCGTGCTCTGCAACTGCTCTCGGTGGCACCCGGCGTCGTCGTGACCGAGGTGCCGAATCCCTTGCAGGCGGCGGGCCAGGATCCGTCCTTTGTCGGGCGGGTGCGCCAGGATTCGTCCGTCCCGGGTGGCCGGGGGCTCGCGCTGTTCATCTCCAACGACAACCTGCGCAAGGGTGCCGCGCTGAACGCGATACAGATCGCCGAGGTTGCTGCCGGCCTGGCCTGATCCCTGGTTAGCTAGCCTGATCCCTGGCTAGAAGGACAGCGCCGGCGGCAGGTCGGCGTTCCACGGGAACGGCTCGATGGCGGCCAGCACCCGGGCGCGGCGACGGCGTTTGAGGTGATCGATGAACAGCGTCCCGCTCAGATGCTCCGTCTCGTGCAGCAGGCAGCGCGCGAAGAATCCTGTGCCGCTGACCTCGACCGGACGTCCGGTCTGATCGACGCCCGCGACGCTGACCTGGTGCGGCCGGGCGAGCGGAGCGTACGGTCCCGGAACTGAGAGGCACCCCTCCTCGGCCTCGTCCGTCTCGCTGCTCGTGCTGGTGATCACCGGGTTGACCAGGTGCCCGCGGTGATACTCGCCCTGATCGTCCGGGCAGTCGTAGACGAAGACCCGCAGCCCGACGCCGACCTGAGGTGCCGCGAGGCCGACCCCCTCGGCGACGTACATGGTGGCGAACATGTCCTCGATGAGCGTGGCCAAGTCCGTCCCGAAGTCCGTGACGCACTGGGCCGGTTGGTGCAGGACGGGATCACCGACGATGACGACGGGGCGTGGCTGACCGCTCATGAGCGATGAGTCTAGGTGGGCTCGACCTGCCGCTGGGCGACACCCGGAGCTCGTTCGCTTGCAGGACCGGGGTTTGGCCCGGCTCAGGGATCGGGCTGCTGGTGCCAGCTCGGGTGGGCATACAAGGTCCGCTTGGTACTGACCAGCGGATCGATGCGCGCGTAGCTCGAATACAGCACGTGGGTGCCACCCTTGCCCTTGGCTCGCAGCAGCGCCTGCTTGGCCTGGTGCAGCAGCACCCCGGTGTTGGGAGCTTGCGCTGACAGCAGCGAGGCCCCGACGCTGGCGCCGACCGCGATCTGGTGGCCGGCGATCGTTCGGGGAGCGTTGAGCGCTGCGATCAGCCGCTGGGCGATGGCCTCCGCGCCCTCGGCATTGACCTCCTCGGTCACGATTACGAACTGGTTGTCACCCGTCCGGCTGATCAGATCGCCGTCCCGCATGGTCTCCTGCAGGGTTCGGGCAATGGCGGCCTGCAGCTCGTTGGTGACGTCCGCCCCGTACTGGGCCGTGATGTCGTCCCAGCCGTCGAGCTCGGCGAGGAACACCGCGTAGCCGGTGTCGTGGCGGCTCGCGCGCTGGCTGACCTCGACCAGCGCCTGGTCTAGTGCCACGTCGTTGAGCAGCCCGGTGAGAGGATCCTGACGCTCGGCACGTTCGAGGTCAGGGTCGCGGCGCGCGCTCAGATCCTCGATCTGGGCAAGGGCGAACAGTGGCTTTCCGTCGTCGTCGAACACCGGCGCCGCGGTCGTCCGGACCCGAAGCTCGGAGCCGTCGGCCCGGAGGTAACGCCGTTCGCCGCCGAACGGCGTACGCCTGCCGGCCAGCGCCCGGCGCAAGGCCGACTCGTCCAGTGCCCGGTCGGCCGGATGCGCTAGATCGGTGAACCGCAGGCTGGTCAGCTGGCTCGCCGTGTGCCTGGTGAGCCGGCACAGGGCGTCGTTCACGCTGAGTATCCGGCCGGCGTCGTCGGCGGCCAGGCTGATCGTGGACATGCCCACCACCGATCCGTCGAAGGCGAGCCGAAACGCTCGTTTGGTGGCGCGCAGCTCCTCGGCGGTGGTGAACAGCTTGTCGGCCTGCATGCTCAGGTGGTCAGAAAGGGCGGCGTTCTCGATAAGCAGGCCGGCCCGTCCGATGAGAGCCGTGAGCAGGCCGTCAGGTGGACGCAACGGTTGCAGGCTGAGCCAGCCGAGCAGCTGTCCGTTGAGACCGACGATGGCATGGTCGGCGTTGGGCATTCCGGTTCTGGCACGACGAAACCAGCTCCGTCGCTGATTCGGCGCGGTGGGGGAGGCCAACCCCGGAAGCACCGGCGCGGCTCCGGCCGAGGCCATCGTCGCGGTAGATCCGTCGGCGACGCGGACCTGCAGCAGGACGCGGCCACCGTAGGCATGGATGACCGCTTCGGCCACGTCCTGGAGCCCCTCGGCGAGGGCAGGCTGGCTGGTCAGAGTTATCCCTGGCAATGCTTTGCCCGAACGCTGCGACCGGTCATTGTGCGAGCGGTCAGTCATGGCGCGCCAACCCCCGCTTTGGGCGTCTGGAAATACCCGGAAATGGCCCTCCGGCGGTGACTTCCAGACGCCCAAAGCGGGAGCGGGAGGGTGGGAGCGGCGGCGGGGGCGGCGGCGGGCGGGGCTTCGGATGGCGTTCGGTGGTCGAGCATGGCTCCGGTGCTGATGCCGATCGGGTGGCCGATAGTCCTAGCCAACGTGAATGCGGATGCCATCCTCATCGGCCTATAACGCTCGAAGTTGAGACCTATCCCGCGAACGGCACGAATCCGGCGACGGAACCGATCAGCTAGGCGCTTCGTAGCCCGTCGGCGTCGCCTGCTGGTGATTGGGCGGCACGCAGCAGCCGGTCGATGGTGCCAAGGCTGCGGGCCATTTCGAGGCGAGCGAGCATCTGATTGGTTGACTGGGTGGCATGCCGGATGGCAGAGCGGTCTGCCGAGCCAAGCTGCTGCAGTGCGCTCGGATCAAGCCGGCCGAGCGCGCCTCCAAGCTCCTCGGCCATCGCCGCGACCTCGTCGATCAGGGCTTGCAGCATTGCTGCCCTGATCTGATCAAACTCCACCACAACGTGGCCGGACGCGGCCGGGGTCCGAGCGTGATCTCGTTGCGCATCGAATTCGGGCATCGTGGATCCGCTCAGCTTCGCGGCCAGCGGAGCCCGCACCGACCGTTCGCCGGATGGCTGGGCGCACGCCGGGGGCTTCTCGACTGCCGGGTGGTACCGAACCGCACAACACTGCCCATTCCGTAGCGCTGCCTTTCTCGATCCGCCTTACGCACCCGCCGTCTTGGACGGGCACGTGATCTCGCCGTGCTGTTCGGCTCTCACCGCCAGACCGCGCTCACGGCACCAACCACGAACATGCCAGAGCTAGCAGTGACGAAGCTGTGAACCCGAGGACCGAATCTCACGGAGTGTAAGCAAAGCGTAAGCGTTCGGTAGCGTAACAGTCACGCATCGGAAAGTGGCCAGCACCGTGCGACCGCGGGTCGTGGCCAGGTGACGGGGTGGCGCGAGGCGTCGCTGTGGGTCTCACGGGCACAAAGCTTCGAAAAATGTAAGGTTTTATTGCAGAATGTAAGTTTTTCTAATATTGACCAATGTAAGCGATAGCACCCCATCGTGCTCGACCGCTGGGCGACCCAATTCCAGGTCTCGCCAGACAGTCCGTTCGCGCTGCTCACCCACGTCGGCGAGGACGTCGCCGGTGCCGTTCAGTTCGCTCTGCCCGAACGGGTCGAGCAGGCAATCAGCGGCGGCGAGCTGATCCCGGTCGACGAGCAGTACATCGGCAGCCGCTTGCACGGCCTGGTCCTCGACCGCGCGGCCTGGACCGACCGCAACTAACCCGGCCAGTTCTCCCTCGCCGGTGCCCAGTCGGAGTTCGCCCTGCACTTCGACCCGGACACCGCGCAGTGGAGCGTGCCCAGTGGGAGGTACCCGACCACGCACGTCCTCAAGCCGCATTGCCCAACCTCGCCGACCAGGACGTCAACCAGCACATGTGTCTGGTCGTGGCCCGCAAGCTGGGGCTCGACGCCGCCGTGTCGTTGGTCCTGCCGTTCGGCAACGAGCGCGCCCTGGTACTCGCGCGTTATGACCGCGACTATGACGACCGGGGCGAGGCGGTGCGCGTCCACCAAGAAGACATGTGCCAGGCGCTCGGGATTGCGCCAAGGGACAAGTACGAACGTGGCGACGAATTGCGTCCCGGCAAGGGCGGTCCGGGCGTCGTTCAGATGATCCAGCTGATGCGCGAAGTGCAGAACCCCGATGAGGCGCTGGCCTCGACCAGGCATTACATCAAGGCGCTGGCCTACAACTGGCTGATCTATGGCCCGGACGCGCACGGCAAGAACTACTCGATCCTTCTCGAAGGCGCGCGGCTCCTGCCGTCGCCGCTCTACGACATCTCCTCGGTATTGCCCTATCCCGGCAACGCCGACCGCGACGGCGAGTTCAACCTGCCGACGATGGCGATGGCAATGGAGGTCAATGGGAAGTACCAGAACAACCTCATCGTCGGCGACGACTGGGCAGCTCTCGCGGACAGGCTGCGCCTCGACCGCGACGAGGTGCTGAGCTGGGTCGCCGACCTCGCCGAGCGGACGCCGGATGCCTTCGCCGACACCGCCACGGAGGTGCGCGAGCTGATCGGCGACTTTCGGTCGCCGGCAGGCTGGTTGACGGCGTGGCGAGCTACTGTGCCAAGCTCAAGAGCCAGCTCGTTGTCTCCAGCGCGCCTGCCGTCGGGAAGGCGCGCTGAGGGCCACCAAAGGGGTGGGCCCTCACATTTTGTCGGGGTGGCGGGAACCGTCGCTGTCGGCCTGACGGCCGCCAAGGCGCTCCTCCGGTTACCCACCGCGTCACAAGCGCAGAAAATGGTTGAGGCCCATCCAAAGAACGGATGGACCTCAACCAATTTGTCGGGGTGGCGGGATTCGAACCCACGGCCTCTTCGTCCCGAACGAAGCGCGCTACCAAGCTGCGCCACACCCCGGTGGCAACCGGACCAGCATAGCCGACCTCCCACGGCCTCCCGACCACGGCCGGGACACTCCCCAGGCCAGCCCGACCACGGCCGGGACACGCCTCAGGCCTGCTTCGCGTCCCGTGGCAGCAAGGTCAGCAGCACTGCCTCAGGCCGGCAACCGATGCGAATCGGCATGTACGGATTCGTGCCGAGGCCCGCACACACGTTGAACCACATCCGCTCGTCCCATTCGTGCAGCCAGCGCGCGCGGTGCACGTCGATCCCGCAGTTGGTCACCACGGCGGGCCCGAACGGGATGCGGACCTGACCGCCGTGCGTGTGACCGGCCAGCACGAGGTCATAGCCGTCAGCGGCGAAGTTGCCCAGCAGCGCCGGCTCCGGCGAGTGGATAACGCCGATCCGGGTAACGGCTTCGGGCTCCGCGGTCCCAGCGATTCGCTCGTAGCGCGCCTTCTTCAGGTGCGGGTCATCCGTGCCGGCCAGCGCCACCGGCACGCCTCCCACCTCGACGACGGTCCGGACGTGTGTCAGATCGAGCCAGCCCTGCGAGGACATCTGCGAGGCCAGCTCGGCCCACGGCATCTTGCGCCGGCCCTCCAATCGCTCCAGCCTGTCCGGCAAGAAATAGCGGGCTGGATTCTTCGGCTTGGGCACGTAGTAGTCGTTGTTGCCCGGGACGAATGCGCCGGGAAAGTCGAACAGCGGCCCGAGCGCCGACATGATCGCCGGAATGCCGTCCGGGTCCGAGGACGTGTCGCCGGTGTTCACCACGAAGTCCGGCTCCAGCCGCGCCAGGCCCGACACCCACGCCTGCTTCCGGCGCTGGGGGGTCGTCAGATGCAGGTCCGAGACGTGCAGGATGCGCAGCGCGGGACTGCCTGGCTCCAGAACGGGCGCGGCGAAGCGGCGCAAGGTGAACAGGTTGCGCTCGATCAGCACGCCATAGGCTGCGGTGGCGGCACCGGCCAGTCCGACGGCTGCGGCAGTGCGAGTCAGGACGGACATCCGTCCACCCTACGTGCGGCGGCCGCCATGACTTGGCTACTGGCTAACCTGACGGGTATGACCGACCTCAAGAGCAAGCTCAGGTCCGACCTCACCACCGCCATGAAGGATCGGGACGAGTTGAGCACGGCGACGCTGCGCATGCTGCTCACCGCGGTGACCAACGAGGAGGTCTCAGGCAAGAGCGCCCGCGAACTCAGCGACGACGAGGTGCTCACGGTCATCGGCCGCGAGGCCAAGAAGCGCCGGGAGGCAGCCGAGGCGTTCGAGACCGGCGGCAGGGCGGTCCAGGCCCAGCGAGAGCGGGACGAGGAGACGGTGCTGGCGAGATACCTGCCCACCCAGCTGACCGATGAGGAGCTGACGTCGCTGGTCGCCCAGGCCATCACCGAGGTGGGCGCGACCGAGGCTCGCCAGATGGGGCTGGTGATGAAAGCGGTTCAGCCCGCGGCGGGCGGCCGGGCCGACGGCAAGCGGATCTCGGACGAGGTGCGCCGCCAGCTCACCGGCTGAAGCTCCCAGCTCACCGGCTGAAAGCACCGCCTCGACCGGCTAAGAGCACCGACCAAAAGCAAAGCCTCGACCGGGGCTTTGCTACCGGTGGCTCGGTTTCGGCTTGGGCGTCTGGCCGCCACCGGTGTTACCGCCCCCGCGGGTGGGACCGCTGCTCGGGACCGGCGAAGTCGCCGATCGGCTCGGGGTCTTGACCGGCGGGACGTAGACGTAGATCGGCTTTCCGCTGGACAGGCACAGGTTGATGGTGGCTCCGGCAACGGCCTTGGCGGGGCTGAAGTACGCGACCCGGCCTTCTGGCTGGTTACTCGCGCAAGCCGTCCGCTGCACCACCGGCTTGTAGCCCTGGCTGGTCAGCTGGGCCAGGGCGGTGTTGGCGTCGAGCCCGACGGGGGACGGGACGAAGTCGCCGGGCAACGAGTCCACGGTGGGCCACGTCCACCGCTGGTTCTGCAGCACCGGGCCGAAGGCATCGAGCCAGAAGGTAGCGGCGAACGCACCGAAGGTATCGGCACCGTCGTTGTGCGCTGTAATGCCCGCGACGTTGGAGATCGCCAGGTTCGGATGCACCGGGTTCACCAGAGCAGAGGCCGAAACCAGCGTGGGTGTGATGCCGACGAACCACAGCGCGGAGTTGAGGCCGTTGTCGTTTCCTGCCGCATCGGCTGCGTTGTTGGTGCCGGTCTTGCCAGCGACCAGGCTGCCGCCGTTGCCGTACCAGTTGCCGAAGTAGCTCCCGGCGGTGCCATAGCTGCTGTTGGTGTCGGCCGTCATGATGTTGACCAGGGTCCGCGCGACGTAGGAGTCGTACTGCCGGCTGCAGCTCGTGTGCTTGAACGGCACCGGCTTGCCGGCCGAATCGGTGATGCCACCCTCCAGCACCGGCGTCGGCGGGCAGAAGACGCCGTCATTGGCCAGCGTCGCGAACGCGCCGGTCAGTTCGAGGACCGGGGTCGACTCCTGGCCGAGGGTGAAGGTGGCGCGCTGTTCGGCGATTGCCGCCTGTGCCACCGTCTTTCCGGTCTTGTTGCCCTGCGTGTCGTACTGCGGGGAGTTCTTCAGGTAGTTCATGCCCAGGCCGGTCGCCGTGTTCACGATCGGGCTGATGTCGCAGCCGAAGAACTGGTCCTCCATACCCACGAAGTAGGTGTTGGACGAGGCGGGCAGCGCGTTGGACAGCGGCAGGGTCGCGTTGTAGCTGCCGGCGTTCTCGGGGTGATATGACTTGTTCGGGCAGTTCTGCATCGTGTACGGGCTGCCGGCCGTCAGCGTGAAGTTCGGCGGCACGCCGGACTTCAAGGCGGCCAGCGCGGTGAAGTACTTGTACGTGGAGCCCGAGCCGGCATACGCGTCGGTGAACAGGTGCGCGACGGTATACGCAGGATCGCCCTTCTTCACGCCGTACTTCTTCGAGGTGATCATCGAGGTGACCGCCCCGTTGCGCGGATCGACCGAGGGCAGCGCGAGCAGGTAATCAGAGCGCGGATCCAGGCCACTGGTCGAGATCGCCTTCTGGCCGTTGTTCTGCATCCCGACGTTGAGGGTGGTCTTGATCCGCAGGCCACCGGTATTGATTTTCTGCAGCGACAGCCCGCTGTTGGACTTCAACCATTCGACGGCGTAGTCGCAGAAGAATCCGGCATTGGCAATCTTGGGATTGGCATACGCGCAGCCGCGGGCGGGCAGGCTCTTCTTCGCAAGCACGATCGGGCTGGCCTTGGCCTTGGTCGCCTGCGCGGCAGTGATGTAGTTCTGCGAGGACATGTTGTCCAGCACGAGGTCACGGCGGGTCTTTGCCGCCTTGATGTTCTCGTACGGGTCATAGAAGGAGGGGCTGCGCACCAGGCCGACGAGTAGCGCGGCCTGCTGGACATTCAGCTTGGTCGCGTCGATCCCGAAGTAGGTCTGCGCGGCGGTCTGGATGCCGTAGGAGTTCTCGCCGAAGAAGGCGATATTCAGATACTTCTCCAGGATCTGAGCCTTGGTGTTCTTCTTCTCCAGCGTCAGGGCGCACTGGGCGTCGGAGAGCTTGCGGTTGATGTTCTGGTCGATCGCGGCGTTGGCGGCCGCCATATCGCCGTTGCTGATCGCGTTGTAGTAATTGACCTGCTTGACGTACTGCTCGGTCAGGGTCGAGGCGCCCTGGGTATTGCCGCCCGAGGTGTGCAGGGCCGCGCGCATCAGGCCACGCACATCGACTCCGTGATGCTCGTAGAAGCGCCGGTCCTCGGTGCCGATCAGGGCCTCTTTGACGTACACGGGCAGCTTGCTGAGCGCGACCACCTGCCGGTTCTGGTCGAACAGGGTGGCGATCACCGTCTTGCCGTCGGAGGCCAGCAGCGTCGTCCGCTGCTGCACCGGTTCTTCAGTGGTGTTGCAGGACGTCTCGAGAAACTTGTTCGCGCCGGCTTTGGCGGCCAGCCCGGCGCCGCCGACATAGGGCAACAACAGCCCCGCGGCCAATACCCCCGTGATCGCGATAAGGGCAGCCAACTTGCCCAGTTTCGACAGAATCGTCAGTCCGGATGCACGCGCCACGAACGCAGAGTCTACGTGCCGGCTCCGGATGCACCGACTCTCACCGCGGTCACCAACGGGATGTACAGGCTC
>JAVEES010000399.1 GCA_030840285.1 Pseudonocardiales bacterium | reverse complement strand
GATTCCGGCCGCGCTCATCAACGAGCGATTCGGATACAAGGCGGGTCTACTCTGCGGTGTGCTTCTCGCGGCCGTGGGTGCGATCGCGTTCTATCCGGCCAGCAAGATCATGACCTACGAGGCGTTCCTGATTGCTCTCTTCGCCATCGCGGCCGGCTGCTCGATTCTCGAGACGTCCGCCAACCCGTACGTGCTATCCCTCGGGCCGGAGGAGACAGCGACGCGACGCCTCAACTTCGCGCAGGCCTTCAATCCCGTCGGCACGAACATCGGCGTGCTGCTGGCCGCCACGCTCATACTGCCGAAGTTGGACGAGCCGGTGAACATGGCCAACCTGACACCGGCCCAGGAACATGCAATCCGCGCCGGACAGCTCGGTGCGGTGATGGGCCCGTACCTCGGCCTCGGATTCGTCCTCATCGCCATTGGCATCGTGATCGCCATAAAGAGGTCTCCGCCCATCGTCGAGGAATTCGAAGCGGGAGATCTGGAGGGCAAGCGACCGCTGAAGATCCTTCTGTCGAACAAGCGCTACGTCTACGGCGTGGTCGCACAGTTCTTCAACGTCGCGGCCCAGGTCTGCACGTGGACGTACCTGATCCAGTACTCGCAACAGGCGCTCAACGGGTCTCTGGAGCTGGGTGGGTATCTCCTCCAGGTCAGCTTGATCGTGTTCCTCATCTCCCGATTCATCATGACGTGGGTGATCGGGCGAGTCCGTGCCACGAAAGTCCTGCTGGTCCTCGGCACCCTCGCGGTCGTGCTGTGTGTGTTCGCGATGCTCTCGCCGAATGTCGCAGGCGTAGCGGCCGTCGTCGCGTTGTCCTTCTGCTTGTCCCTGATGTTCCCGACGATTTACGGTGTCGCTCTTCAGGGTCTAGGTCCCGCAACGAAATTCGGCGCGGCAGGACTGGTGATGGCGATCGTCGGCGGGGCGATCATGCCGCTGATTCAAGGACGTCTCCTCGACGCGACCAGTCCGGCGATCTCGTTCATCGTGCCCGCCGTCTGCTTCGCAGTCGTCACCAGTTTCGCCGTCTTCGACCTCAAGGCGGCACCGCACCAGGTTGGAGAACGGTCAGCATGAGGCGTTACTGGATCATCGCACTGGTCTTCGTCCTCGCGGCATGTGGTGGCGGCGGTCAGAAGGCCAACTTCTCCGAGCCCACCAAGCGGCTCGAGGTGGTGTCCTGGTGGGTGTCGCCTTCAGAACATCCGGCCGTCGAGGTGCTGCTCAATGCGTTCAAGGCAGGCAATCCTGACGTCGACGTGATCGACGGCAGCATCGCCGGCGGCGGTGGCAGCAACGTTCAGGTCGCGCTGTCGGCGCGCCTTCAGGCCGGCGACCCACCGGACGTATGGCAGACGTTCCTGGGTAGCTCACTGCGCGCGTGGGTCGACGCCAAGCGCATCGCCGACGTGTCCGGTGTGTACGAGAGATCGGGTCTGGACAGCACCATGCCGCAGGCGCTGCTCGATGCGGCGACCTATCGAGTGAAGGCCTGGGGCGTGCCGACCGGGTCTCATCGTGGAAATGTGTTGTGGTTCAACCAGCGGATGCTACGAGACGCAGGCGTGGCGGCGCCCGGTCCGGGCTACACCGCCGAAAGGTTCGAAAGTGATCTCGAGAAAGTAGGGGCGAGCGGCAAGACCCCGTTGTGCCTTGGCGGCAAGGACAGGTTCACCGCGACCGAATTGTTCGAGAACACCATGCTGGGGATAATCGGCACCGATGGGTGGGCCAAGATTCGTGACGACTCATTCGACTGGAGGGGATCTCAACTCCGACAAGCGCTTTCGCAGTTCGCCGACATAGTTTCTTACGCCGATCCCAATGCCGGCGGTCTGACGTGGGATCAGGCGGCCAAGAAACTGGCTACCGGGCAGTGCGCGTTCCTGTCGATGAACGATTCCGTCTACGGCGAACTCGTCGCGAACAGGGCCGTTGAAGGTAAGGACTTCGGCTATGTGCCCTATCCCGGAACGACGGGCGCCTACTTGGCGATCGTCGACACGTTCGTGGTTTCGTCTGATGCCAAGGACGGTGTGAACGCCATGAAGTTCATGGAAGCCATTGCCGACCCGAAGACATCGTTGGAGTTCAACAAGGTGAAGGGGTCGGTGCCCATTCGAAATGACGTCGACGTGTCATCACTACCCGCCTACCAGCGGCAGGCGTCGGAATCCCTGTGGAAAGACAAGATTCTGCTGTCGATCACCCACGGCGAATTGATGTCGACGGACTTCCAGAGCGGGGTATACGACGCCGTCTCGGCCTTCGTGCAAAGCAAGAACGCAGACGCATTCATCGACACACTGCAGAACTCGATCGAGGTGCCCATTGCCGGACGATGACCGTGACGGACCCGACGGCCCACTGTTTCTGGTGGTCACCATCAAGCCCCGACTTGACCGCCTCGCCGACGCCGAGGCGCAGCTGCAATCGATGCGGCGCAGCAGCCTCGAAGAGCCGGG
The DNA here is from genome assembly GCA_030840285.1 of Pseudonocardiales bacterium. Classification (GTDB taxonomy): domain Bacteria; phylum Actinomycetota; class Actinomycetes; order Mycobacteriales; family Jatrophihabitantaceae; genus Jatrophihabitans_A. Next base: position 952 of record JAVEES010000399.1, on the reverse strand, counting down.
CTGCATATTCATGCATCTTCTTCAACCCCATGACGATTCGGACACCTGGGTAATGCTCGAGCAATTCCGCTCCCGTGCCGCGTGGGACGAGCACATGACTCAGCCATACAACACCGAGGGCAACAAGATCCTCGAAGACCTGTTGCGCGAACCCTCCGATCTTCGGCTGCTCAGCGAGAAGTAAGGACGCTTGGTTGGAGGGTGCACCATGATCGAAATCAAGGAGGGCACGCTTTCCGCCGTCCCCTCCGACGTCGCGACGCCGACCTATGACCGGAGCCTCCTCAAACGCGGTATCGCCCATTTCGGCGTAGGCAACTTTCATCGGGCGCATCAAGCCTTCTATATCGACCGGTGCCTTGCGCTACCCGACCACCAGGACTGGGGCATTGTGGGCATCGGGCTGTCGGGCGGCGAACGGGGCCGGAAAAAGGCTGATCAGTTTCTGTCCCAGGATTGCCTTTATTCACTCACCATCGCGCCGGCCAGGGGTGACACCAACGTGCGCATCATCGGCGCCCAACTTGACTACCTGCTTGCGCCGGACCAGCCGACGCAAGTGCTGGAGTTGTTGACCGATCCGGCGCTGCGCATCGTTACCTTGACCATCACCGAGGGCGGTTACCACGTCGACCCAGCCTCGAGTGCTTTCGTCACCGATCACGCCGACGTGGCACACGACTTGGCCGGAGAAGGTGCCCCGCGCACAGTGTTCGGATTTGTCACCGAAGCTTTGGCGCGACGTCGTAGCGCCGGAACCAAGCCGTTCACCGTGGTGTCGTGTGACAACCTGCGCCACAACGGCGAAGTGGCGCGAACAGCGTTTGTTGGCTTCGCCAGTGCGGTGGACACGGAACTCGGGGCGTGGATCGACTCCAACGTGACCTTTCCCAACTCGCTCGTCGACCGAATCACGCCGTCGGTCACGGCCGAGGACGCAGCCCGGCTCAAC
>JAVEES010000352.1 GCA_030840285.1 Pseudonocardiales bacterium | reverse complement strand
ACCGAGGTCACCGTGCGCGCCGACGACCACCGGCTGAGCCCGCTGGTCGCCCAATCGCTGGCCGATCTCGATGCCCTCCGGATGGCGCGAGCCTCCGAACCGCGCGAGGAGTTTCTTGCCGCCGGTTCTCCTTGGTTCTTCACCTTGTTCGGGCGGGACAGCATCTGGGCCGCGCGGTTGATGCTGCCGTTCGGCAGTGAGCTCGCAGGCGGGACGCTACGGGCATTGGCGGCGTTGCAGGGCACCAAGCTCGATCCGCAGACCGCTGAGCAACCGGGCAAGATCCCGCACGAGCAGCGCCATAGCGAGTCGGTACACACGACGGTGTCCGGCGCGAGCTCGACGATCTACCTGCCTCCGCTGTACTACGGCACCGTCGACGCCACGCCCCTGTGGATCTGCCTGCTGCACGATGCCTGGCGGTGGGGACTGCCTGCCGACGAAGTCCGGGAGTTGTTGCCTGCACTGGAGAAGGCGCTGGGCTGGCTTCGCGACTACGGAGACTCCGACGGGGACGGCTTTCTGGAATACCTCGATGCCACCGGCACCGGCCTTGCCAACCAGGGCTGGAAGGACTCGGGCGACTCGATCCGGTTCTCCGACGGCTCGCTGGCGCTGGGACCCGTCGCGCTATGCGAAGTGCAGGGATATGCCTATGAGGCCGCGATGCACGGTGCGGACCTGTTGGAGGCTTTCGGATTGGACGGCGCGACGCAATGGCGCAGCTGGGCGGCCTCGTTCCGCGAGCGGTTCCGCGCTAGCTTCTGGGTCTCGGGCCGGGCGGGCCGCTACCCCGCACTGGCCCTGGACGGCGAGAAGAGGCCGGTGGATTCGCTGACCAGCAATATCGGCCACCTCCTGGGAACCGGGATCCTGAATGAGGAGGAGACGGTCCTGGTGGCCGCGCTGATCACCGGGAAGGAGCTCTCGAGTGGCTACGGCCTGCGGACGATGTCGAGCTCCGATGGTGGCTATTCGCCGTTGAGCTATCACTGCGGCTCGGTCTGGCCGCACGACACGGCGATCGCCATTCGCGGACTCGCAGCGTCCGGCCGGGCCGCCGAATCCTTCGCGCTCATCGATGGCTTGCTCGCCGCAGGCGTCGGATTCTCCTACCGCCTTCCCGAGCTCTTCAGCGGTCACAGCGCGGCTGAGATTCCGTGGCCGGTCCCCTACCCAGCTGCCTGCCGGCCGCAGGCCTGGTCTGCAGCCGCGATCGGCGCGATCGTCCAGGCGCTGCTCGGGCTGGAGGTAGCGGCGGAATCAGACGTCCTGGAAGCCCATCCCGCGGCAGGCTCGCCGTTCGGGGCGATCTCGGTGCAAGGTCTCCGCCGGGGTACGCAGCGCCTGTCCGTGACGGTCGATGCGGCCGGCAAGGCGGCGATCACGACCAGCTGAACCGGACCGGCCGGCCCCGCTCAGTCCTCCGATTCGCGGATCGCCGCGCCGGTGTCGCGCAGCACCGCCATGACCCTGCGGACATGGCCGGGCGACGCCCCCGCCATGCCGCAAGCCGGCGTCAGCACGACGGTGTCGGCCAGCTCCGAACGGGCAAATCCCAGCCGCTTCCAGAAGTTCAGCACAGTCTGCCGGGTGCCTTCCAGCGTGATTGGCGCATCCAGTGCAGGCGCCACGCCAAGCCAGACCGCCGCGCCATCGTCGATGATCTCGCCGATCTGGTCGAGATCCTCGGCCCGGATCAATGAGGCATCCAGCGCAACGGCATCGGCGCCGGCTGATCGGAACAGCCGCAACGGCGGTTCCGCTGCGCAGCAGTGCACGACCCTGCCGCCCTCCGCTGCAGCTGCCAACACCGTGCTGAGCGCAGCACCGGCGACCGAACCGGGTAGCGCACGGACGGTGCCATAGCCCGACGGCGTCGGAATCCGGCCGGCCAGCGCCGCCGGCAGCGACGGCTCGTCGACCTGAAGCACGATACGGGTGCCGGGCAACCGCGCCTGCAGATCAGCAACGTGCTGGCGTACTCCCTCGGCCAGCGAATCAGCGAGGTCGCGGAACGCTCCGTGGTCGGTGAGCACCTTGTGCAGGTTGGGAAGTTCGACACTGCCGCCCATGCTGACCGGTCCGCAGACCTGGATCTTGAGAACCTCGAGGCCCTGGCCGACCTCGGTTATCGCATCGAGGTCACGATGCAGGAAGTCCCTGGCCTGTCGAAGGTCACTGCCGCCTTGCGCAGTCGCGGTCCACCCGTGCGGTTGCCACTCCAGCGCGAGGTCGATCAGCAGCGCACCCGTCCGGCCGATCAGATCTGCCCCGAGGCCGCGGCCAGGCAGCTCAGCAAGATAGGGCAGATCCGGCACCTCGCCCACGATCAACCGGGCCGCCTCGACCGAATCGGTCCCTGGCAGCGATCCGATTCCGGTGGTGCTACCGGGCGGCCAGGCCCGTGCCGTCATGCGGTCATGCAAACGCGCTCAGCGGAGGTGATCGTCGCCGAGCCGAGCACCCGGTCCCCGTCGTACATCACCAGCGCCTGTCCCGGCGCAACCCCGCGCTGCGGTTCGGTGAGCCGGGCGACGAGCTGACCATCGGCAGCGAGCGTGATGGCCGCACCGGACACCATTCCGTGCGCGCGCAGCTGGACGAGGCATTCGAAGTCAGCGGTCAACGCCGAGGACGTCCACACCGGACGAGCGCAGCAAACCAGGTCGACCTCCAGATCGCGCGCGGAACCGACGACCACGGTGTTGGACTTGGGCTGAATGGACAGCACGTACCTCGGCTCACCACCGGGGGCAGGCGTGGTCAGGTTCAGCCCTTTTCGCTGGCCGACCGTGAAGCCGAACGCTCCGGAGTGAGCGCCGAGCACCGCCCCGCTCGAATCGACGATGTCGCCGGGACGCTCACCCAGCTGCTTCTGCAGGAACCCCTGGGTATTGCCGTCGGCGATGAAGCAGATGTCATGCGAATCCGGCTTGTCTGCCACCGCGAGCCCGCGCTGCGCTGCCTCGGCCCGGACTTGGTCCTTGGTGGAGTCGCCCAGCGGAAACACCGCGTGCGAAAGCTGCTCGGCAGTGAGCACCGCCAGCACGTAGGACTGGTCCTTGCCCGCGTCGACGGAACGCATCAGCTGGCCGTCGATCAGCTTGGCATGGTGGCCCGTGACGACCGCGTCGAAGCCGAGCGCGAGCGCCTTGTCCAGCAGGGCGGCGAACTTTATCTTCTCGTTGCACCGCAGGCAGGGATTCGGCGTATGGCCGACCTCGTACTCGGCGACGAAGTCATCGATCACTTCTGCCTGGAAGCGCTCGGCAAAGTCCCAGATGTAGAAGGGGATGCCCAGCACGTCGGCGCTGCGACGGGCGTCGTGGGAATCCTCCACCGAACAGCAGCCGCGCGATCCGGTGCGCAGGGTCGCGGGCTGGCGGGACAGCGCCAGGTGCACCCCGGTCACGTCCCAACCGGCGTCGACGGCGCGTGCAGCCGCGACCGCCGAGTCGACGCCGCCGCTCATCGCGGCCAGCACCCTCATCAGATCCGTCCCCCGAGAGAGCTGAGTTGCGAGCCGGACGGCCTGGCGGCGGCCGGCAGCGAGGCCGCCGTCAGCGCACCGGAGGCCATTCCCGCCCGACGAGCGCGCTCCACCACCGCGGCGATCGAGTCGATGACGGCGAGCACGTCCGCCTCGCTGGACGTGTGGCCGAGGGACAGCCGCAGCGAGCCGCGCGCCCGGGGCTCATCGGCACCCATGGCAATCAGCACATGTGAAGCCTGTGCGACACCGGCCGAGCATGCCGAGCCGGTCGAGCACTCGATGCCGCGGGCGTCCAGCAGCATCAGCAACGAGTCGCCCTCGCAGCCCGGGAACGACAGGTGCGCGTTGCCGGGCAGCCGCTCGGTCGGATGCCCGTTGAGCAGGACGTCCGGCACCTGCGCACGGATCCCCGAGATCAGCTGGTCGCGAAGCTCAGCAAGCCTTGCCGCACTGGCGGCGCGGCGCTGGACCGCGAGTTCGGCCGCGAGGGCAAACCCGACGATTCCCGGGGTGTCCAGCGTGCCGGAGCGAACATCGCGCTCCTGACCGCCACCGTGCAGCAGCGGGACGCAGGACACCTCACGCTTGAGTAGCAACGCGCCGGTGCCGTACGGGCCGCCCAGCTTGTGGGCCGTCACCGTCATGGCATCAACGCCGGAGGCGGCAAATGACACGGGCAATGCTCCGACTGCCTGCACTGCGTCGCTGTGCAGCGCAATGCCGTGCTCGGCCGTGAGTTCGGCGATTTCAGCGATGGGTTGAACCGTGCCGACTTCGTTGTTGGCCCACATCACACTGACCAGGGCGACCGATTCGGGATCGCGTTCGATCGAGGCGGCCAGTGCGGCGGGATCGAGCATGCCGTAACCGTCAACCGGCAGGAACTCGACCTCAGCGCCCTCGTGGGCTGCCAGCCACTGAACCGCGTCCAGGACCGCGTGGTGCTCGACGGCGCTCACCAGCAACCGGGTGCGCGCCGGGTTCTCCGCACGACGGGCCAGGTAGATGCCCTTGATCGCGAGGTTGTCGCTCTCGGTGCCGCCACCTGTGAAGACCACCTCTGAAGGGCGGGCATCCAGGGCGGCCGCGAGCCGTTCCCGGGCCTCCTCGACCATCCGCCGCGCGGCCCGCCCTGAGGTGTGCAGCGACGACGCATTGCCGACCGTGTGCATCTGCTGCGAGACGGTCGAGATGACCTCCTCCAGCATGGGAGTGGTCGCGGCGTGGTCGAGGTAGGTCATCTCATCTAGCTTACGGCGCCAGGATCCCCGGACTGACCCGAACGCCGGCGGGCACGGCGGCGCTGTTGAGCCGGCCGGTGCGCATGATCGACAACAGACCGAACACGGCCAGGACGAGGAAGACGGTCGCCATCCCGGTGGAATAGCTGATCCTGCCGTGGGCGGCGGCGGCGACGAGTGCTCCGCTGAAGGCCGTGCACAGCGCGCTGACCGACGAATCGGACAGCTGCAATGCGGCCGAGTCCGAGCCGCGGTCGGCGTCGTTGGTGAATTCCAGCAACGAAACGCTCGCCGTGGTCAGGGCCAGGCCGGCGCCCAGGCCGGCAAGCGGCCAAAACAGGAACGCACCCCAGCCCGCGGCCGTGTGGGTGGCGACCAACGCCATCCCGACGCCCGCGCAGGCCATCAACACCAAACCGCTGGCCACCAGCATGGACCGGTTGGGGTGGCGGAGCCGCCCCTGGATCTGGGAACCGATCGCCCAGCTGACCGCGCTCAACATCAGCGGTAACCCCGACATCGTGGGCGAGAAATTGTGCTGCTGGGTGAGCGTGAGCGGCACGATCGACTCCATCCCGAAGAACGTGCCGGCCAGCACACCGCGATAGGCCACGGCGGCTGGTACCCCGGCGGCGAAGCCGATCGTGCCTTTGGGGAGCAGTTGCCGCATCCCGATGATCATCAGCGCGGCACCCAGGATCGCAAGCACCAGGCTGCCTGCGCTGAGGTTCTCGCCGAGGTTGGCTATCGCCGCGATGCCAGCAGCGCTCAGCACGGCGTAGCCGATCCGGCGCGGGTTGGCCAGCGCACCGTGGGCATGCTGGGTCCGCAACTGCCGCAACGACGGCAGCATCATCAGCCCGCCGATCGCGACGAACGGTGCCAGCCCACCGAACACCCAGCGCCACGACAGCTGCTGGGTGATCCAGCCGGCGACGATCGGGCCGACCAGACCAGGGACCACCCAGGCGCTGGCCAGCGCCGCGAAGATGCGCGGGCGGATCGCGTCGCTGTAGACCTCGCCGATGACGACGTACATCGCGGTGATCAAGAGGCCGGTCGCGAGCCCCTGGACGACCCGGGCGAGCACCAGCACCCACATCTGACCGGCGCCGGATCCGAGCAGCAGGCCGCCGATGAACAAGGCCAACCCGAACACGGTGGGCGTCCGCGGCCCCCGCAGATCTGAGTACATCCCCGAAGAGACCATGCCGATCACGCTGGCGACCAGGAAGCCGGTGAAGCACCATCCGTAGGCGCCCAGCCCGTCCAGGCTTCTGGCCGCCGTGGGCAGCGCCGTTGCGACGGCCATCGCCTCGAACGCGACGATCGTCATCAGGATGATGATGCCCAGCGTTGTGAGCCGGTACACCGGGGAGAAGATGGACCCGGCAGCGGAGGATGGTGCTCGGTTCGCGGGGGTCACGTTCGCCCAGTCTACGGTCCCCGCACAACCATTTCGGCCGTATCAGCCCTTGCGCTTGGCTACTTCCTCGGCAAGCTGCGGCGCGACGGTGAACAGGTCACCGACGACGCCGAAGTCGGCGAGTTCGAAGATCGGCGCCTCGGGATCCTTGTTCACCGCGACGATCGTCTTGGAGGTCTGCATCCCGGCGCGATGCTGGATCGCCCCCGAGATGCCAAGTGCGATGTAGAGCTGCGGGGAAACCGTCACACCGGTCTGGCCGACCTGCATCTGATGAGGCACCCAGCCGGCATCGGTGGCCGCCCGGGACGCGCCGACCGCGGCGCCGATCGAATCGGCAACGTTCTCGACGACCGAGAAGTTCTCGGCCGAGCCGACGCCGCGACCACCCGAGACGATCACCGAAGCATCCTGCAACGAGGGCCGGGACCCCTTGGCCTCCTCGACGCGTTCGAGCAACTTGGCGGCCTTAGCACCTTCGGACAGGCTGACCGGCACGCTGACCTCCTCGGCCGTGCCAGGCGCGGGCGCCGCTGAGACGGAGTTCGCCCGCAGGCTGATCACCGGAACTCCCTTGGCGACCCTGGACGTCACGGTCACCGCGCCGCCGAAGATGGACTGCTTGGCCGAGCCCTCGGCTGTGATCTCGACCGCGTCGGCCAGAAAGCCCGAATCCAGTTTGAAGGCGGTTCGAGCGGCCACCTCTTTGTTCTCAGCGTTGGAGGCGACCAGGATCGCGGCCGGCTCGGCGTCCTTGGCGATCTGAGCGAGCACCTCGGCCTTGGGGGCCACCAGGTAGGCGTCGATCTCCTCGCTCTCGGCCACATAAACCTTGGCGGCGCCGTATTCGGCCAGCTTGTCCTTCAGCGCCGCGGCGGTACCCGGAGCACCGATCACGACCGCGGACGGCTCACCGAGCGTCCGGGCGGCGGTCAACAATTCGAGGGTGGACTTCTTCAGGGATCCGTTCGCCGCTTCGACGAGGACCAGAACTTCAGCCATGGGTGATTCCTTTTCCAGTATCGATGCGTCGGCGGTCAGATGAGCTTCTTGCTGGCCAGGAACTCGGCGATCGCAACCCCGCCGTTGCCCTCGTCCTTCACGATCGTTCCGGCGCTGCGTGGCGGAGCCTCTTGGAATGACTCGACCGTCGTGGTGGACGCGCCAAGGCCGACCTCGTCGGGGCTCATGCCCAGATCGGCCAGCGACAGGCTCTGGACCGGCTTGGACTTGGCGGCCATGATGCCTTTGAAGGACGGGTAGCGCGGCTCGTTGATCTTCTCGACAACGCTGATGACAGCCGGGGTGGCGCCCTCGACCCGGTCATAGCCGGTATCGGTGCTGCGTTCGATGGTTACCGTCGACCCCTCGACCTGGACCTTGCGAGCCCCGGACAGCTGGGGAACGCCGAGGGCCTCGGCCAGCAGCGCGGGCACCACCGAGAGCCGCGAATCGGTGGCCTCGGAGCCGGCGATCACCAGGTCGTACTCGATCGTGGCCAGCGCCTTGGCGAGCACCTTGGCCGTGGTGATCGCACACGAGCCGTGCAGCGCGTCATCAACGACGTGAACGGCCTTGTCGGCGCCCATGGACAGCGCCTTGCGCAACGACTCGGTCGCGCGATCGGGACCCATCGTGAGGATGGTGACCTCGCCGCCGTGCGCCTCCTTCAGAAGCAGGCCCTCTTCGATCGCGTACTCGTCGATCTCGTTGATCACCGCATCAGAGGCGTCGCGGTCCAGCGTGTTGTCCGCGGGGTTCAGCTTGCGCTCCGCGTAGGTGTCCGGAACCTGCTTCATGAGAACAACGATGTTCATCCGTCTCTCATCCTCACTTGTCGACTGCCGGGACGCGGGTGGTCAGGTCCCACTCTTCGTTGTCGCGTCTCTGTATGGGGGGCTGTACTGGGTGCTGTCTTGGCTGCTGTCTTGGAATAGTGCCAATGTTACCCGCGAGTAGCAACCGGACGGGCAGGCCCGTGCAGTGTTTCAACACACGGGGGTAGTTCCGCGCGGTCTTGTGGGCCGATTCACACGTCAGATAAGGGGCTGCGCCGGTCCTCGCTGACGGCGTAGGCACCCGACAACAGGGCGGTTACGCCAACGGCTGCAAGCAGTGAGGCCAGCACCGTCAGACCGGCGCTGAAGTCGGGCGGTGAATCGTCGGCGTCATCGACGAAAACATCACCGATGCCATCGCATCTGAAGTGGAAACTCCCCGAGCGTGCCGCACGAAAGGTGGCGAAGACGTGCAGGTCCCGCGAATCGTCCTTCGTCGACTCGATCGTCAGCGGCGTCTGCGCTCCGCTCGCCCCGGAAATGACGCAGTGAACGGCGATCCCGTTGCCGAGTACACCAGAGCTGGTCAGCTTCGAGACGCCCTGGCTGGACGACAGCTGGTAGAGCTTGCCGGCGGTCACCCGATAGGTCGGCGCCGGTGTGGCGTGGGGATCGTAGGCGTGCCGCTGAGTGCTGGACAGCACCCGGGCGGCGCCGAGGCAGCACAGCGCGATCAGCACCAGGACGGCACCGGCGGCCAGCCGGGTGCCAGCTGGGACCCGGACACGCATCGACGAGTTCACCTCAGCCGATCTCAGCTAGCAATTGGTCCGGGTGCTCGCACAGCCTCAGGGCACCCGACGTGCTCAACTCGGTCGCGCTGCCATAGCCCCAGAGCACTCCGATGCATTGCACACCGTGCGCCGCGGCACCGAGCACATCGTGGCTGCGGTCACCGACCATGAGCACCGAGTCGGGATCGGGGTTGCCGATCCGGTTCAGCACCTCACCGACCACCAGGGCCTTCGAACCACGCGATCCGTCCAGCGTGTCACCGCCGACGGTCTCGAAGAAGTCGGCGAAGCC
>JAVEES010000345.1 GCA_030840285.1 Pseudonocardiales bacterium | reverse complement strand
CCCCCGACACCCACGGGTGGATGCACAAGCTCGGCTAGCGCCGCGCACACTGCAGGTTCCGCCGCCTCATCAACGCGCTGCTGGGGGGTAGCGCCGAACCCTCGGGGGCCCTCCCATGCAATTGCAGGCCCACCTCGATCAGCTTGCGGTTGACGCTGCGCTGTTGCGGCGCGCAGCGGAGTGGGCCGGCCTGGAGGCAACTGTGCCGTCCTGCCCGAACTGGCAGGTCCGGCGGCTGGTGCAGCACGTGGCCAAGGTGCACCGGTGGGCGAGCTGGATCGTGGCAGGCAAGGACCAGGACGAGTTCAGCTTCGTGGTGCCCGGCGACGATGAGCTGTTCGAGGCGTTCTCGGCGGGAGCGGCTCACCTGATCTTCGAGCTTCGGTCAGCATCGCCCCACCTGAACGTTCCGACGTTCCTGCCAGCCGACTCACCCCGCGATTTCTGGGCTCGGCGGCAGAGTCACGAGACGGCGATCCACCGGGTGGATGCGGAACTGGCGGCCGACTACGGCGTGAGCGAGTTCGAGGCACAGTTCGCTGCCGACGGGCTCGCCGAGTTGTTCCTGGGTTTCGGACCCGCGCGGTTCGACACCACTGCCGTCCGAGCCCCGTTCGCGGTCACCTTCACGCCGATCGACGTGAACCCGGCCTGGACGGTGCGGGTAGCGCCCGATGGTGTGCAGGCAACGACCGAAGCCCGCGACGACAGTGAGCTGACGGTGTTCGGCACCGCTTCGGACCTGTATCGCTGGGCCTGGAACCGAGCCGGCGACGACGACGTGTCGCTGCGTGGAGACGTGGCGCTGTCCGACGTCTGGCGCTCGTTCTGCGTGGTGGGCGCGCGCTGAGCTGACCGGCGACGGCGGCTGCCGGTTAGCGGGTCTCCCAGCGCCGGAAGTTCAGGTGCGAGCGGGAGGGCGTCGGACCGCGCTGCCCCTGGTAGCGCGAGCCGTACACCGCGCTGCCGTAGGGGTGTTCGGCCGCGGAGGAGAGCCTGAACAGGCATAGCTGGCCGATCTTCATGCCTGGCCAGAGCGTGATCGGCAGGTTCGCGACGTTGGACAGCTCCAGCGTGATGTGACCAGAGAAGCCCGGATCGATGAAGCCGGCGGTGGAATGGGTCAGCAGGCCTAACCGGCCGAGTGAGGACTTGCCCTCGAGCCGTCCGGCCAGGTCGTCGGGCAGGGTCACCACCTCGAGGGTCGAGCCGAGCACGAATTCGCCCGGGTGCAATACGAAGGGCTCATCACCGGTGGGTTCGACCAGCGAGGTCAGGTCGTCCTGCTGCACGGACGGGTCGATGTGGGTGTACTGCGAGTTGTTGAAGACCCGGAAGAAACGGTCCAGCCGGACATCGATGGACGACGGTTGGACGAGATCGGGCTCCCATGGCTCGAGCTGTAACCGGCCGGCGTCGACCTCGGCGCGAATGTCGCGATCACTCAGCAGCATGGCCGGAGGTTACCGAACCGGCTGTGGCCGGTGCGCACTGCGCGGGCGTTGGAGCAGCCGCGCGGCCGCTGCGTCGGTAGCGGACGCGACAGCTAGGGGGTGAAAGGGGTGGAGGCCCCGCCAAGTATGAGTTGGCGGGGCCTCCGGTTTGATCCGACGGTGACACATCGAATCTCGCGGTCGGTCCGTCACTTCCGCGCACCATGTCACTGATGCGCGTGACCGGTTTCCCGGTCACCTGGAAGCTCGTTTTCCTTCCGGTCCCGCTCCCCTTGCGGGGTGCGTAGGGAGATTTCTACTGGCGAATCTGCTTGCCCGCAAGGGGTTTTGCCAAAGATCTTTTTTGGCTCGGCGTGTCGCGAGACGGTTGTTACCAGTGGGGCTGCGAGGTCAGAAGTGACTGTGGGTCTCATCTCGACGTCCAGTGTTGGTGGTCACTATTCGCGTGTCGTTCAACAGGGCATCACACAGGGGCCTGCACACTGGAGGCAAGCCCCGCCGGGTATGAGCCGGCGGGGCTTTCGCGTGCCTCGGCGGCAGGGCTCGGCCTGGTATGCCCGGCCTGGTCTGTCGCCGCTAGCCGATCGTGATCTGCTGAGAGATGCTCGGTGTGCCCTTGGAGTCCAGCGCGAACAGCAGGTAGGGGCCGGGGACGGCAACACCGGAGTCAGCCGGGAGCTGGAGGCTGTAGCTCGTCCCCGAGGTTGCCGACACCGCAAGGGGGATCCGCCGCTGATCGCTGTTGACGGTGTGGGTCGTGGCGCCCATCCGAACGAGCGCGAACTTCGTGAGGCCCGCGGTGGCGGTGACCGTGATCGTGGCTCCGTTCGCGGCTGAACTGGGCGTGCCGCTCAGGGTCGGTCGAGTCCGGGCGGTTCCGTCTGCATTGAGCAGGTAGGGAGGGGTGAAGATCTGGCCGTCCGCGTGGTTAGTCGTGCAGGTGCCGCAGAGGCCGCCACCGCCGGAGAACACCGTGCCGTCCGGCAGCAGGACCGCGACGCTGTGGTAGGTGCGCGGTTTTGCCATGGGTGCAAGCGAACTGAACGTGCCGGTCGCGGGGTTCCACAGTTCCGGGGTGAGTACGGCGTTGGTGTCGGTGAAGGGCACCGGGACGGGCTGCCCTCCGATCGCCAGCACGGTTCCGTCCGGCAGCACGACACTGTTGTTGAATGCCCGTGCGTAAGCCAGATCGCCGGTCCTGGCTACCGTGACCGGCTGGCTCGGACCCTTGGAGATATCGATGGTGTGGGCGCGGTTGGTCGCGGTGGAGTTCTGGTAAGCCGGTGCTCCGCCGAGGGTGAGGATCTTGTTGACGTCATACATCACGGCGTTGCCGTTCATCGCGTCACCGCTGTCGGATCGGTTACCCGCGCTCTGCGTCGAACCGTCGCCGGTCGTGGTGAACCAGTTCAGTTGCTTGCTCGGGCCGGCGTGGAAGACGCCTCCCCCGCCGGTCGCGAAGAACCAGCCGTGGTTGTCCTCCCGGTAGACGCCTTGCGGGTCATTGGTGGTCAGGATCGACGTTGCCTGGACGTTCTTTAGCAGCGCCCAGGTGCCGTTCGGGTTGAAGATCTCGCCGTTGCGTCCACCGACGCCGCCATTCCACGATCCGCCCAGCGTGAATACCTGACCGGTCGAGAGGGTCGTGTCGCCCTCGTAGCCTCGGGGGATATTCATGGTGGGGCCCTTGGCCCAGGTGTCGGTGGACGGCGAGTAGATGCTGGTGGCACCCGAGTCGCTGCCGCCGTTGACCAGGATCCGACCGTCCGGGAGAATCGCCAGCCCCGAGCAGAACATCTGCTGGCCGGTGCTGGAGATCTTGCGCTGGCTGACCACGCCGGTGGTGAGATCGAGGATGGCGGTCTGGGTGTAGCTGTTGGCGTCAGTGGTCGTGGTCGCGTTGGTCGTGAAGGTTGTGGGCGAGTACGCGGAGAAGGTGAGCAGCTTGTTTCCCGGCAACAGCGCGGCGGAAACCGGCACGATCGGGAAGTTGATCACCGGGCCCCATGAGCCGAGCGCCGGGGCAGAGGACGTCTTCTGGATCAGGTTGATCTCGGCAGCTGTCGACCAGGGACCGCGGGCGCCGGCTTCGGACGTCGCGGTCAGCCGGACGTAGCGGGTGGTGCTGGTCGCGGCGAAGGCTGCGGTCTTCTCCGAGGCATCGTCGGCCCAGGTGCCTGAGGCGAGTGCAGTACCGAAGGTGACCCCGTCGGAGCTGACGGACACCTGGTAGCCACCGATCGTGCCGTTTCCGCCAGCTGGCCTCGGCAGGTACCGCAGCCCGTCGATGGGAATCGAGGCCTTCATGTCGATGGTGATCCAGTGCGGTAGCGGCTTGGGCGTAGTGCCCGAATATTGGCTGTGCCAGATCGTCGAGGTGTTGCTGTCCAACACGTTGCTGGCCGCCCCGTTCTCGGACACGGTCTCCTGATCGCTCGCGGTTGCCGTCCAGCCGGTCCGGGACACGACTACGTAGGACGCGGCGGGCGTCGTGCTGGAGGCTCCGAGCAGGTTGATCTCCGCGGCCGCCGACCACGGTCCGCGGCCACCGGCTTCGGTAAGGGCGGTGAGTTTGACGTATCTGGCGCTCTGCTGGGTGAAGGAGGCGGTCTTCAGCGTGCTGTCATCGGCCCAGGTTCCGGTCGCGACTGCCGAGCCCCAGGTGGACCCATCCGAACTCAGGGTCACCGTGAACTGGCCGATCCGGCCGTTGGGGCTGGTGGACACTCGCGGCAGGTAGGTCAGCCCGCTCACCGTGTTGACCGCGTGCATGTCGATCGTGATCCAGTGCGGCAGGGGCGTTGCCGGGGAACTCCATTTGCTGTGCCAGTACGTCGCGCTGTTGCCGTCGAGGACGTTACTTGCCGGTGCGCTTTCCGACGTAGTCTCCTGATCGCTCGCGGTAGCGGTCCAGCCCGTCCGGCTCAGCGCGCTCGCCGACGCGACGGTCGCGGCCGCCGGCACCGCTTGCATCGGCATCGCATGCGTCCCGTGCAGCTCGTGAATCGATGGCGAGCCGGTCGAGGACGGCGAGTGGTCCGAGAGCCCCCACGAGGTCGTGACCAGTACTGCCGCAAGCAGTGAGGACATGCCGATAGAGCGGGTCTTGCGCATTGCTGTTCCCCCGTGAGTTTGCGGATGGTGGCTGTGCGTGCCGATGTGACTGTGCGTGCCAATTTCGGCCTCGCGAGCAAATCACCGCGCCGCCGCCGCCGCAGCCGGTTTCGCTAAATCGCAACGGCCTAAACCCGGTTGCTGTCATGCGATAAGTCACAACGCCTGCGCAAATCCGGACAAGCTCCTACAGTCGGTCGCCTGATCGCGAAGCACGCAACACCAGCTCGGGGGACGGGGTGGCATGGGTAGGCATGCTGTGGCGAAGAGCTCGACGCCTTCTGGTGCGCGACGTGGCGGAATTCGCGGATGGAGGCTGGTAAGCGCCGTCGTAGCGCTGGCCGGCCTAACGGCCGGGACGATCCTCGTGCTGCGCCCGCATAGCGCCGATAGTCACCAGCCACCGTCCGCGGTGCCGGCCACGGCGAAGGCCAACTGCCCGGCCCGGCTCAAAGTTGTGACCGCGACTGCGTTCGAACCAGTGTTGCGTCAGGCGGTGGCCCAGGTTTCCACCGGTGCCGACTGCGTCGACGTACAGCTGTCGGTTGCCGATGGTGACAAGGCGGCCGCAGTCGTGGCGGCCTCGGGCGCGGATGCCTGGATCCCCGACGAGCAGTCCTGGCCCCAGCTGCCGAATACGCTGAAGCTGGCCGGCGGCGCCGGTGACATCGTTGCGACGAGCCCGCTGTATTTCGTGACGCAGCGAACCGCGGCGCCGCTACCGGCCGCGGCCCGCAGCTGGGCAGGGTTGGCCGGGACCATGGCCGACGCTGGGCAGCGGACGTTCATGCTGAGTGATCCCGCCGCCCGCGGTGACGGGATGGTCGCGGCCGGGTCGCTCGCGCTCGCCGCGTCCAAGGCGAACGGCCCGCTCGTCTCGGCGCTGGACCTGATGCGCGCTTGGCACACCGGCGCTATCAGCACTGCCCTCGGGGCTGCCCTTCCTAAGACGGCCGAGCAGGTCGCCGTCGTGCCGGAGTACGCGCTGCTCGGCACCGGGCGGGCGACCGATTACACCGCTGTTGCACCCACCGACGGGACCGCTCTGCTGCGCTTCTGCTGGCTGCCTATCGCAAAGTCCGGGTCCTTATCCGGTGACGCACGATCTCGGGCGCTCAAGCGGCTTCGTGCGGCGCTGACGGGTGGTTCGGCAGTGGCCGCCCGTACGGCGGTCGGCCTGCGCGGACCGAGTTGGCCGCTGACGGAGCTGCCCGCGGCGAGCGAGGCCGGCCTGCCGAAGGTGACAGCCACGCCGATGCCGGTGATCCCTGAACATTTCATGTACCACGTCCTGAGCACCTGGGACCCGGCACTTCGCCGGACGAACATGCTGGTTCTGATCGACGTGTCCGGCTCGATGGCTGAGCGGGCACCGGGAACGCATGACGCAAAGATCGACGTGGTCAGGCAGGGCCTTGTCCAGCTCGACACATTGTTGCCAGCCAGTTCGCGGTTGGGTCTGTGGGAGTTCGGCGCGCAGCTGGCTGCACCGCGGGATTGGCGGGTACTGGTGCCGTCCGGCCCGCTCACCGATGCCCAGCGCCGTTCGATCACTTCAGGGGGCGCGGCATTGCGTGCGCTGACCACCGGTACGGCGCTGTATAGCAGCGTTCTGGATGCGTACCGGTACATGCAGGCACACTTTGAGGCAGGCATCCCGAACCAGCTGGTCGTCTTCACTGATGGCATCGATCAGGACGCTCCCGGGTCGATCAGCCGAGCACAGCTGCAGTCCGGACTCTCGGCGCTGGCGGGAGGTAAGCACGTCCAGTTAAGTGTGTTCGGCTTCGGCGTATCCCGGACCGCCCGCTCGCTCGCCGCCGCGCTGGCGCCGGTCAACGGACAGGTCGACCAGCTCACGACGGCTGAGCAGGTGCTGGGCGCGTTCGTCCATGCGGTGTCTGGTGGGTTGTCCGGCTGAATCGGTGGCCGCCGGGACCGGTCGGGGCTCGGCTGGCGGCTGGTTGGCCGGCCGCTGGCTCGCGCCAGGCCGGCGGTTGGTGGCTGGGTCGCTGGCCGTTGGTGGCTCGTGCTGGTGCCGCGTCGGTGGAGTTGGTGCTGGGTTGGTTGCCAACGGACGGCGGCGCTGGTCGGGTACGATCTGGCGAGTCTGCGGGTGTAGTTCAATGGCAGAACATCAGCTTCCCAAGCTGACAGTGCGAGTTCGATTCTCGTCACCCGCTCCACGCTGCAGGCCCCAGTGTTTCTGAGAAGTTCGTTCACGTTTGCAATTTCCGAATCGCCTCCCGGAGCATCGCGTACCCACTTCGATCGCGGTACGAATGCGGGCCGGCGTGACGTCGCGGATCGGAACAGGCCCGATGAGGGGATTGATATGGCGGCGCACGAGCCGTTTGTAGAGCTGATGCGTCTTCGGCCGCAGGGTTTGCCCGCTCGCGCACCCAGGCCTCGGCGTAGTCACCGAGCGCCGGCGGCCCGGCGGCGAGACTGACTCCGTCACCGTTGAGGACCGCGACCTCTTCTTGGGCGAGCCAACGGTCCGCGTCGGCCCGACGCTCGAATGTCACCGGCGCCGACCGCATGAGCCCGCTGTCGCCGCGATAGCGAGATTTGCCAGCGCCGGAGGGCAACCCGCGGACGGTGCCGAAACGCCGGCGACTCATCGGCTTGTCCGGGCGGGACGCAGCAGCATGGGTTCGACTACCCCGCCTACAAACGCATCCAGCACCGTGTCGGCGATCCGCACATGACGGCCGACGTGGACTAACTGAATGCTCGATTCGATGATCAGCCGGCGAACAAATCGTTCCGCGTGTTTGGCCACTCAGCGGCTTCGGTAACAGGAGAAATTTGGCCATAGGGCACCTCCACGATCCAACGGGTCGTGTTCAATGCCCTGATACCGGCGATCACGATCAGCGGTCTTGATGCATTACAGCCAGACAGAAACGAACCGGGCCGCGGGTGCCCGCGCAAACCCGGCTGAGTATTACTTCGAGGTCAATCGAGCCAGCTCCACCAACGGCGCTACTGACGCGTGTAGCGCGCGGAACTCATCGGCCACCGGCGAGTCGTCGTTGGCGAGGAATCGGACAGCGCCACTCGCTCGGTCGAGCGCTCGTATCGCCACGGTCAGCACCTGGTCCGGGTCAACGGCGGGATCCTCCTCGGAACCGTAGGCGGCCAAGAGCCGCCGCTGCTGCGCCACCGTTGCTTCAAGATCCCGTAGTCGGGAGCGGATCCGACGAGCCTCTTGCTGTGCCATTCGACGGCACGGTTGGCTGCGCTGGATGGAGGCCACCCGAATCAAGCTCGAGCCAATCGACGGGGCCTCTGGAGGCAAGTGCGTGCTCGATGCCGTCGCGGGCAGCCTGCTCCCCGGTGACGAGGTGCTCGTGGGTCCAGCCGCCGCTGGCGGCGCACGTCTTATCGGGCGGATTTCATCTGCTAGCCGGCCCAGTGGGTTCGCCGATCAGGGCCGGCCCCGGCTCACCCGAATCGTCTCGGCGACGAGGAAGGGCGATGCGCTTGCCCAGATTGATGGCGCTTCGGGCCGAGTCGTGTTGAAGCTGCCGCGCGGTGACAGCCCTGTGCCGGGCGCTCGGTACGCCGCCGTGCTCATCGACGTTCTCCGTGATGGCCGGCCGCTGATGAGCGCCGTCTCCAGCGCGCTCCCCTGACGACTCCGGCGAGCGCGCTTAAGCCTCTTCATGGTCCCCGTCGCGCAACGCGAAACCGAGAGCGGCGAGTTCGCTCCGGGGTGAAACGGAGCCGGCCAACGTTTCCGATGGAGTTCAACCGCGCATTCGCCGCCACAGGTAGCCACAGTGGGGTACGGCCACCGCATGCAACCAGGCAGGTGACGCGGACACCCACGTCCCAGCCTCGCGGCCGGCTCGAAAGGCGAAAGGGCCCCCGCGATGGGAGCCCTCTCGAAGACAGCCGGCCAGAATGTCCGGCAGAGTTCAGCGCCGAAGCGCGAAGCAAGTGTGACTCGCGATGCCGGCAGGTGTCAAACCAGTGCCATTGTGATGGAACGCCAGATTCGATTCGATCACTGGGTAGACCCACGAAGAACGCGGGAGTCGGTCGTGAAGTTCCTCGATTGAGCAAACCTGTCGAAGAGGGGACTTAGCGACGCCATGTGATCTTCGGGACGACGGTCTTGACCATCGCGTCGAGGTTGGGCGCGATTATCGTTGCGTGCGGGCGCCTTCGCCCACTTCTTGTTGGCGGCGACGAATACCGACGGACCGCAGCGACGTACCAGCTGTAAAAAGCCCTCCCCAAGCTGACAGTGCGAGTTCGATTCTCGTCACCCGCTCCACGCTTGCGGCTTGCGCAGCCTCACTCGGAGAGCCCTAATGGTGGCTATGAGTACAGAGGCATTGCGGAGCGTGCGAGATCACCTGAGCGAGGTCGTCGACCGGCTTGAGCAGTACCACGAGCGCGTCGTGGTGACGCGTAACGGCCATCCCGCGGCGGTGCTCATCAGCCCTGAGGATCTGGAGCAGCTGGAAGAGACGATCTCGGTGCTCAGCGACCCGACCGCACTGGCGGACATTCGCGCGGCCGATGCGGCGTATCTGCGTGGCGAGGTCGTCCGCGGTGTCGATGCCGTCACCCGCTTGCGTTCGTGACCGCTAGCGACAGCCATGACCTTGCCGTCGAACACCAGGCTCGACGGGGGACCTACCGCGTCCTCTACCGGATCCACGAGACGAGGCACGAGGTACTAGTCCTCCGCATCGATCACCGGCAAGAGGCCTACCGTCAGCTTTAACCGTCGCGGGCCACGCACCGGGTTATCAGCTGCTCAGTCCGAGGCGACGTCCGGTGCGGCGATCAAGGTTCCGGGCAGCTTGAATGCGTATGCCGATCCGGTCGCTCCGATGACGGCGGCTCGCTCATCACCAAGTGCGACAAGGCCTTTCGCCGTCCGGTATAGCCCGCGCACGACTGGGAGACCGTCCACTGCTGTCTGCCGTACCCGCTCTCCGGTGCGGCCGTCGAGTTCGAGCACCTCCGATCGCGCGTTGTTCGACAGGGCAACGAAGATCGAATCATCGCTGGTCGCTACGGCCGTCGCGACGGCCCCCCGCACCACGAGTTCATCGACGCCGGTGGAGGGTCCCCGCCTTAACTCTGCCGACGTTGCCGAGGCCGACCCCGTGGAAGCCGACCCCGTGGAA
Source organism: Pseudonocardiales bacterium (assembly GCA_030840285.1). GTDB lineage: Bacteria > Actinomycetota > Actinomycetes > Mycobacteriales > Jatrophihabitantaceae > Jatrophihabitans_A. The sequence goes on along the minus strand of JAVEES010000345.1, from coordinate 8,059 downwards.
GGCGACCCGGCCGGCGGGACGGCGCTGGAGACAAGAAGCGGGCGGCCGTGGCGGCAGCCGAAGGCGGTGACTGACCGAGCGGCGAGCGTGATGGTCGATGACACACGGCCCGTTGCCAGTGCCACGGCCGCGACCCTGACGCCAGACGCACCGCTGTGTGCCACGCACAACGTGTCGGGTGCGGCTGACCCGGCCGCGTACGCCGCCGCAACCGGCGAGGGCCAGGTTCGGGTGACCCGCCCGGATGAAGCGTCAAGCAGCCCGACCGCGCGACTGCCGGCCGCAACCGTCACCACCCGGGGACCAACGGGTAGCACGCCACGTCCGGCCTCGATCGTGCCGACCCCGACGAGGGCCTCTTGGGCCGCGTCCACCCGGTACAACAGGTTGGGCGCCTGACGCGCCGGCACCGTGACCAGCCATGGGCCGCCGGCAGCATGCGTGATGCGCGCGCCGAGGACGGGATCGTCTTGTGTCTTCGAGGCGATCACGATCAGATTCTCCGACCGCAGACCGGATGGATCGATGCCGATGACGACCCGTTGCCCGTTCACCTTGGCCAGGGCCAGCAGTTCGGCGCCCTGCCAGTCGTGTCCGAGTACGACCCCGCCCGGACCGCAGCCGGTGAGCGACGCGGCGACTGTCACCAGAAGCACGGCAAGCCCGACCGCGCTGAGCCGACGCCCCGCCCTCAGCCGCGCGCTCAGCCGACGCCGCGACCCCAGCCGCCCCGTCAGCCGCGCGCTCAGCTGACCCCACGCCGTTAGACGTCCTGCCCCCGAGCGGTTGGCTGATCGCATGCTCACCAGTCCCGCATCGCGGTGAGGGGATCCATCCGCGCGGCACGTCCGGATGGCAGCAGCGCGCCAAGCGCGACGACCGCCAGCGACACTGCGCTGATCAGCAACACCGTTGACGCATTCGGAAATGGCCAGCCGCTGCCGAGGTAATCGCTCAGGTCCGCGCTTCGGCGCAGCAGCATCCGCAGCAGCCATGCGCCGAACGCACCGAGAACCAGACCGGTCATCACAGCGACGGTCGCGGTGAGCATGGCCTCTGCCACGAAGGTAGTGAAGATGCTTCGATTGCTGAACCCGGTTGCCTTGAGGATGCCGATCTCCCTTGTTCGCTGCCGTACGAGAGCACCGCTAACGGTGAGCGTGCCGACCAGAGCGACGAGAGCGAGCACGACCAGCAAGGCTCTGCTCGCCGTGCGCACCAGGCCCAACAGGGCTGGCAAGGCCTTGAGTTGTTGCTGCAGAGCCATCGCGCTGAACCCCTCGGACTGGATGACACCGAGCAGGCGCGGCACTTCCTGGGAAGTGGCAGCCACTACGGTCACGGCGTTGTAGCCGATCTGACTGGTGTAGCGGGACTGCGGCACGCCGGCCGCGAGGGCTGACCACCGAATGACGCTTGCCTGGTCCAGATACGCAGCGGCCGGACCGTCGATCTGCCACTTCGGATCGAACAGGCCCACCACCGTGACGGTGTCAGAACTGCCGATGCCGTTGCTCGCGCCGGTCTGGCTGACGGTCTGAACGGTCAGCCTCTTGCCGAGCAGCGCGGACAGGTCGCTTCCCTCCGCGATCGCGGGCAACACGACCTCTCGCGAGGCGAGTGGGAACACCGCCGAACGGGTGCTGTCCGTGATCGGCGGCAGAAGGGACGGACGAGCCGACGTGGCGTACAGCAGCACGCCAGCTACACCAGCCCCCTTGTACCCGAAGGACACCTTCGTGCTCGGTTCCACCGACTGCACGCCAGCGAGATTGCGGAACCTGGTCACCGCGCTGTCGGAGAGGATCGGTGCTCCCTGTCGATCGATGGTGCGGTCCACAGTGATGCTCCGGTTGGCCACCGATTCGAGGATTCCTCGGTTCGAGACGCTCTCGGCGTTGTCGGCCACTCCGAAGGCAGTGGTGCACAGCGCGACAGAAAGCGTGATGAGGACGACCTGGCCCAGCAGCCGGCGTCGCAGGGTGAACACGTTCAGCGCAGCGATGGAGAGTGCGCGCATCACCCAAACCCCCGCTCTTCACCCAGCCGACTCATCAGGCCGCCGCCTCGAGCCGTCCGGCATGCATCCGCAGTACCCGATCGGCGGATGCGGCCACCGCGTCGTTGTGCGTCACAACCAGTACCGTGCGACCTTCGCCTGCGATCTGGCGGAACAGGGCCAGCAATTGCTGCTCGGTTTCACCGTCGAGGTTTCCGGTCGGCTCGTCGGCCAGGATCACCGATGGCTCGTTCACCAGCGCGCGTGCGAGTGCCACCCGCTGCTGCTCGCCCGCGGACAGCTCACCCGGGCGATGGCCAGCGCGTTCGGCAAGACCGAGCCGTCCGAGGAGTTCACGGGCCCGAGTCGCTCCCGCGCGGACGCCCCGCCGGTGGGGCAGCGCGACATTCTGAGCCGCGGTGAGGTGTGGCAGCAGGTTGAATGCTTGGAATACAAAGCCGATCTGCTCCCCGCGAAGGCGCGCTGCCGCTGCCGAACCGAGGCCGGCCAGGTCAACCCCATTGACCCGCACCGATCCGGAATCCGGCAACGTCAGGGCGCCGAGCACGCTCAGCAGGCTGGACTTGCCTGATCCCGACCGACCGACGAGGGCTGTCAGCTGTCCCGCCGAGAGTTCCACCGAGACGTCGCGGAGCACCTCGACCCGGGCGCCCGCCGTCGTGTAGGCCTTGCACAGCTGGGTTGCGATGACTGTCGGGGTCATGATCTCGTCCGGCTTCCTTTCGTCTCAGCTGGCAGCGGGGGGCTTTCGACAGCGAGGTGGTGGAGCCCCGGTAAGCAAGCCGCTCATCCAAGCATCCGAATGGCCCAGCTCGCGCGCAGATCGCAGCCGTCATCGCTCGCGGCTGTCCGGTAGAGGGTCGGCAGGTCCGAACAGCCCAGCAGCTTTGTGGCGCGGGCGCGGATCTCCGAAACTCTGGCCCAGGCTTGCCCCGACACGCCCCGGTAGGCCCGTGCCAGGTCCGCCGAGGCCAGTATCGGCAGGCTCTTGGCGTGGCGATCGAGGGCCTGCCGCAATGAGGCGGCCGTGACCCACGAAGGGATGTGATCGGAGTGGCCGGAATCGACGAACCCCAGCACGAGGGCGGCCACGGCGGTGACCTGATCGGCGTCAGAGATTTCCCATTTCTTGACCACCGGCAGCGCCGTCGGCACCCCAGCGTCATGACAGGTCGTAGCCAGCTCACGCCAGCCCGTGACGTTGTCCTGGCTGACCATCGCCGGAACGACGGAGGGTGAGGCACAGAGGCTGACGAGTTCGGCCGGGGGTTTGGCGCCCGAGGCTCTCGTTTCGGCCGCAAGGGCCAGCAACCGCTCGGCAGGCCGCGGGCGGACCTCCCCCAGTTCGGCGTAGGCGCTCAGTGCTTTCGCCAGCTCCCGATCGACGACCGGCTCGCCGGCGGCAGCCAGCAATCGCATGACGTAAAGGGAGACTATGGCCGAGCCGATATCGCCCTCGAGATTGCGGAAGGAACCGTCCGGCAGCGCGGCGCGCTCAAGTCGCTGGATGGCCGGATCGATGGCCTCGGCCGACCTCGATGCCGCGAAGGCAACGAAGCTGAGGCGGAACAGCGTCGGGTAGTCGGCGGTCGCGGCATTGTCATGTAACAAGCGCTCGGCCGCGGTTCGGTCCAGGCCGATCTCGCCGCCACCGGCACTCGCGGCCTGCGCGTAGTCGAAGGCGTCCTTCAGGCGGCTGATCCGCTGTTGCGGCGGGATGGTTCCAAGCTCTGACAGCTCCGGCGCAGGCATGCGCAGCGGCGGCAGTTCGGCGGTCTTGTCGAGCAGCACCAGAGCCCGGCGGCTGGCGGCCGCCGCGCTGAGGGTGCTCGCGTGCGCTGCGGTTTGCAGCAGCCAGCCGGTGCTGGCCGCACGATCCGCGGGCGTGAGTTGACCGACCGCGTCGAGCACCGTCAGGGCCGCTTCAGTCGCGATCGCCTCGTCGTCCTCGTTGACGCCCGCGCCGGCGGCCGGACGGAACCAGCCGGCTGGTTCGCGCAACGCCCGCACCACGGTGGCATCGGCCGGAGCGAGCAGGTCGTGAGCACCGGCAAGGTAGATCGGAACCAGTAATGCCCGTCCGAGCACGGGCGATGGCTCGATCGCGTCCCGTCGAAGGGTGCGCTGGTAGTCCTCGGCCAGCCTCAGTTCGGGCGCCTTCCCGACCAGTTCCAGGGTGCGCAGTGCCGCTGAGATGTCCTGCACGCCGGCTGGTTCCTCAAGCAGATGCGGCGAGAAGTACAGCCCGTTATGGCTGCTCCTCAGGATCTGCAACTCGTGCGTCAGCGTGTCCTTCGCGGAGTCGGGAGGTCGCTGCGAGCCACAACCGCTAAGCAGGGTCGCGGCGAGCGAGATCACCGTCAGTATCGAGAAGAACCGCACGAGCTTTGCGCGCGGCGCCCGAGGCTCTTGACGGCGCTCTCGGTCGGCTGGGCCCTTCCATCGGATGGCCCAGCCGACCGAGAACCGTCTCATTGTCGGAGCGATCAGAATGCCCCTGCGTAGACGCACTTTTCAGAGACGTAGATGCTCGAGTTCACTCGGCCCCAGCCGCAGCTGCGAGTCGACACCCAGAACGTCGACCAGGACGGGCGCATCACTCCTGAGTTATCCGAGATCCACGCGTTCCAGTTCGTCCACGTCACCTTGCCCAGCGACGAGCTGGTGAATGTGATCGTGGCACCGGGATGCGTGCTCAACGAGATTGACAATGAGCCGCCGTGGGATTCGAGCTCGGCTCGGTTGCTGATCGACTGTGCGTTGTATGGGTTGCTGCCGAGCAGCTTGGTCGAGCTGCTCCACGCACACGAGTCCCAGTAGGTTCCGCAGTGCCAGGCGTTGACCTGCCAGCGGTCGCCGCCTACCAGGTTCCAGGAGGCCGAGGCCTGGGTGGCGTGGGCCGGGCCAGCCATGACGACCAGACAGGCCAGCGTGCTGGCCACCACTGCCACGACGGCCATCAGCCCGGTCCGGGCTTTCGTCAACATAGTCACATCCGTACCTTTCATCGAGAACGGGATGGGATAGCGCGGTTGTACGGATCGATCCACAGACCAATCTGGCCCGCCGCTCAGCCTGAGACAACGGCTCGGACGGACCGCCTCATGCCATGGCAACTACTGGACAGGTGCTGCGGCCGGTGCGTATTGGGCGGCATCCTTCAGCTCGAGCAACTGCTCAGGACGAGATGGGCCGGCTATCCGTGTTCAGGCCCCATAACGTGTCAACGTCGATACACTTCGTCCTCCGATATCCGGTCGCGGATAGTTTGTGCATATAGGTGGGTGCCATGTCAGGCGGCCGAGGGGGCCTTACCAAACAGCCAGCGTCTCCGTTCGAAGACATTGGTCTGGACCAGCAATCGCTGGCCGTTTACCGCAGGTTGCTGCGAGAGCCGGCCGTAACTGCCCGCGATCTCGCGGCATCGCTCGGCTGGGATCTCAGGTGCGTGGAGGCGTCGCTGGAAGTGTTGTCGCAGCTTGCCTTGATCCGCGGCGCCTGGCCGCAACTGGGTCAGCTACAGCCCGTTCACCCGGAACTCGGGTTGGGTGGCCACCTCGCCAGGCAACAAGCGGAGCTGGCGGGCAAGAACGTCCGGGTACAGCAAGCGCTCGGTGAGCTCAACATGATGATCGACGCCTATCGCGAACGCGCTGATGAATCGGCCGGAGCCGAGATCTTGCGGCTCGACGGAGCTGGTGACATCAGGGGCTGGCTGGAGATGTCGAGGCCGCGAATCCAGAGCGAGGTGCTCGCGTTCGTGACGCCGCACCCGGCCGCGGCGCCGATGTCGGCTGGTCGCCGGCACGACGAGGCGTTGCTCCAGCGAGGTGTCACCATCAAGTCGATCTATCTGGACAGCATCGTCAACTCGCGCGAGGCCATGGAGTATCTGTCGTGGATGTCCGATAAAGGGGCCGAGCTTCGGTCGGTGCCGACGCTGCCAATCAGCCTCACCATTCATGATCGAAACGTGGCGCTGCTACCAATGGACCAGAGTGATCCCGCACGCGGCGCCCTCGCGGTAACCGGGTGCAGCCTGCTCACCCCGCTGATCGCACTGTTCGAGCACTGCTGGTCCTTCGCAGCCGAGTTTCTCTCTGGGAAGCACTGCTCGGCCGATGGCATCGAACTCACCCCCCAAGAGGTGGAGTTGCTCAGGCTGCTCGCTCGCGGAAGCAAGGATGAGTCGATCGGGCGGGCACTGGGCCTGTCGGTCCGGACCGTCCGGCGAATGATCGGCAGCTTGTCCGCGCGCCTGGAGGCGGCGAGCCGTTTCGAGCTCGGCGTCCGTGCCGAGCGTTCCGGGCTGGTCTGACGGCCGCAGGTTAACTGACTGTTGTACCCAGCAGACGAGCGGTCTATTGTCTGGTGCGCACCATTGTGATGTGGATCACTCAACATCGAGAGGTGTAAACGTCAGATGCGCACGCTTCACGCGTCTTTGACATAGGAGCCAGTACGTGGACCTGTATCGCTTTCTCCGTGGGTAGCGAATCCTGCAGGTAGCCACTCCCGTCAGCTGGCTCCGGGAGTTGTGTGTCTGTGGGTCGCCACGCCGAGTCGCGTCGTGGATCGCTGCCGAGGGGATTTGTCTCCGGCATGCGTTGGTTTGCTGCGTTCGTTGCCGCTTCCGCGATAGTCATAGGCCTGACCGCACCGGCCGGTGCGTGGCAGGTCCCTTCGGCTGCGCCGACGACTTCGGGCACCCTTGGCACCCCCAGCGCATCGGCGACCCTGACGCTGCCCAACGGCATCACCGAGACCATCACCGGTGGAGCCGGCACCGGAACCGCCCAGACGGCTGTTACCGGATCTACGACACTCGGCAGCCGCGGGTTCGTCGCTACCGACTACACCGCTCCTGCTCTGGCTACCACGACACCGGCGGTGAGCGTACAAACCAACCTGACGAATAACTGTCCCGCCTCTGGAACCTGCTCCGGATTGGGCAGTTTCACGATCACCTTCAGCTCGCCGGTGACCGATCCCGTCCTGGCCCTCGGCGGGCTTTGCGGCAATGTGTACGGCCCGAGCGGCACGCCGACGGCTCAGAGCGAAATCTGCGACGTCCTGACTCTGACCTCGGCGGGGGCAACACTGTCGAAGATCAGCGGCGCCAATCTGGCGGTAACGGGCGGCAATACGATCACGGCGACCAACCCCAATGCGGGCACGCAATGCAACACCGTGACCAACACGAACAGCCTTCCAGCACTTGCCACGGCCGCCTGTGGCGCGGTGCAGGTTCTCGGTACGGTCAGCTCCCTGACGTTCTCGGTGAGCGGCACCTTCACCCCGGTCGACACAACAGGTGTCATCCCGGGAGATAGCTGCAACACGACGACCAGCTGCACCGGTCCGCCCACGACAAATCCGGTGGGAGTGGTCAATCAGGACTCGTTCTCGATCGTCGCTGTCGCTCCGAACCTTTCGCTGTCACTGGCCAAGACCGCGAGCCCGACCTTGGTGACCACCGCGGGTCAGTCGATCAATTACTCGTTCGTCGTCACGAACACCGGCGACCTGACGATGTCAAACATCACCGTGAACGAATCGGCATTCTCGGGCACCGGCTCCCCGCCGGTGGCTAGCTGCCCGAGCAGCTCCTTGGCAGCCGGTGCGAGCGAAACGTGTACGGCGTCCTACACGGTCACCCAGGCCGATGTCGACGCCGGCAAGATCACCAACACCGCGACCGCGGCAGGGACGCCGCCGCATTCGACGACGCCTGTGAAATCGCCACCATCGACAACCACCGTGACGGCGAATGCCTTTGGAAAGCTCGGCCTGGTCAAGACCGCGGTGCCGGTCGACACGAACGGTAACCACTCGATCGATCAGGGCGACGAGATCCATTGGACGTTCGTAGTGAGCAACCTCGGCGATCTCACCATTACCGACATCGCGGTGTCCGATCCCTCGGCCGGCGCCGTCAACTGCCCTCTCACCTCGCTGGCGCCGGGCGAGTCGATGACCTGCACTGCACCGGCGCATGTCATCACCGCTGCCGATGCCGTGGCTGGCCACGTCCTCAAC
>JAVEES010000342.1 GCA_030840285.1 Pseudonocardiales bacterium | reverse complement strand
CGCACGCTCGGTGAGCCGGGGAAACCAGATCTGCCGGAAGCTGACCTTGTCGTCGGCCGGACTGTCCTGCGGTAGGCGAACCACATAGCCTTTTCCCAGTGCGGCACTGAGGCTTTCGGTGAGGACGTGTCGCGCGCGGTGAGCATCGCGCCGAGCGCCGACGAGACCTGCCCAGGCCGCCGCGGCCAGCCCGAGACCTAACAGTCCACTCCGCCTGCGAAGTGCACCGCGCCATACCAGGGCCGCCGCGGCCGCCGCCTCGACGGCCAGCACGTGCATGGGGAACTCGCTCACCACCAAGCTGACCAGAGTTAACGGGACGATTGTCCCGGCGGACGCGAGACCCGGCAGCGGGGCCTGCAAGATCTGATCAGGACGGCGGGACCGCGCTGCGGCGCTGATGAACGCCCATACCGCTCCGGCCATCGACAGCCGACGTGATGGCGATGCTCTCATTTCGGTAGGCCCAGCCCTCGGGCGATGAGGCCGCGCTGCACATCGTTGGTACCTCCGCCGACGACGTACATGATCGACTGACGCAACCCGTATTCGAATGCCCCCGAGCCTGGAATGCCATCCATACTTCCCTGGGCCAACGCGGCTATCGGGCCGAAGACGGACAACGTCGCCTCACCGAATTTCTCCGCGAGATCACCGCCCATCACACCAGCCATTGCCGCGTCGAACATCGCCCCGAGATCGGAGGCACTGGCCTCCACGGCGGCCCTGACCAGTGAGCGGTTGGCCTGTATGCCAACGGCTAGTTCGGTAATCAGTGCGCGCTTGGCCGAGCCTCGCGGTCCGACCCACCGGTCAGGGTCGGACCGTACATAATCGAGGAGGTCATCGAGTTGACGGTGCAGGAACGCGGCGATGTTTCCCATCGAGATGCGTTCTCCCGCAAGGGCGTCGACGATGACCTTCCATCCTCCGTTAACCTCTCCGATCAGAGCCGAATCAGGAACCCGAACATCGTCGTAGAACACGGTGCAGCACACTTCCCCGGATAGGGCCTTGTGCTGCTGAACGGTGATGCCCGGAGTTTTCATCGAGAACAGGAACACGCTGATACCCGCGTGGCGCGGCCGCGCGTCTGGGTCAGTCCGTGCGGCCAACCACACCCATTCGGCGACATGCCCGTCGCTGGTCCACGATTTCTGCCCATTTATCACCCATTCACCACCGTCGCGCACGGCTCGGGTGCGCAGCGAGGCGAGATCGCTGCCTGTCTCGGGCTCGGAATAACCCAGGCAGAAATCCATCTGGCCTGAGGCGATGATCGGAAGGAAGGTCGTCTTCTGTTCGGCCGTGCCGTGCCGAAGTATCGAGCCTCCCAGCAGCATTACCGCCACCAACGGTTTGAAGACCCCGACGCGATGGTAGGTGGCCTCCTCGTTGAGCACGACCTGCTCGGCGATCGAGGCGAGGCGCCCTCCGTACTCATGCGGCCACCCGAAGCCGAACCATCCCTTTTCCGCCATCGCCGCGACCGCCTTGGGGTTGACAATCGACGGCGTCATCCCGATGTCACGAGAATCGGTGTCCGCGATCAACTTGAGGCATTCCGCGCGTAGCGCCTCCCCGTCGATGCCCCGGTCTATCGCAGGTAGCCCGCCGCCGCTCTCTATCAAGACATCCGCGATCGAACCGTGCGCCGGCTCGATGGTGTGCAGCATGGCGATGTCTGCCTGCACCCGCCGGAACAACCACGGCGCCGGGTGCTCTTCGAAGTAGCCGCCCGCGGCCAACGTGTGGTGAGCAGCCAACTGCACCCTTGGCGCGATCTCGGCGACGTAGGTTACTGCCATCTCGGCGGCCAGCAGACCGGTTTCGTCGTCGGCGAGCACCGCGCGCACAGCGTCATCGACAAGAAGGTTTGCCGCACGGACCTCTATCTGGCACTGCGCAACTCGCTGTTGGACCGCTCCGAACGAGCCGATCAGCTTCCCGAACTGCATGCGATTCTTGGTATGCTCAACGGCCAGGTGATGAGTACGCTCGGCGGCGCCCAACGCTCGTGCGGCCTTTCCCAACCGAACCAACGACCGCGCTCGCGAGGCCTGACGCACATCGATGTCACGCGCTGCGACTATCTCCCCCAACGTGACCTGACTCCAGGCCGGTATTGCCAATCCCGGTCTGGGCACCGCTGTTGTCACAGCGTGAATCTCCGCGCGCCCACCCGCATTGGGGACAACGAGCACATGTGTCGCCGCGCCACCCGCATCGATGAGCTGAGCCGGCCCCGCGCTAACAACCAGGCGGATGTCCTTGTCGATTCCAGAATCGAAGAGTTCGGCGCCGACGTAGCCATCCATCAGCGGCAGCGGGCAGGCCACCCGACCGAGCCCGCGGCTGGCTGCGATGGCCAGACCCAGCTCGTTGCCAGCGGCAAGATCGAACCAGCCGTGCCGAATCGCTTCCGACCACAGCGCTGCCAAGTCGGCGATTCCGGCGGACGTCGCGTCACCCCAGTGCTTTTCGAGGATGCCTGCGACCGACTCCTCGAACAGCGCCGAGCTGTTGGCGTCTAGCAGTTTTTCCACTGCGGTGCGCGCTTCCTCGCGAATGCGTTGATTCCTTCGTGGGCGTCGGCGCTGAACATGAGTTCATCGATCACATCGGTCGGATGCGTGACGGCATCGTAGGTATCCGCGATTCCCCGAGTCTGCTCCATGAGCGTCAGGGAGAGCCGCACCGAAGTAGGTGAAGCAGCGATGATCTCGGCCGCGAGTTCGCGCGCCGCGCTGAGCGCTTCACCGGTTGGCGTCACGCGGTTGACGACGCCAAGGCGACGTGCCTCGTCGGCTCCGATTTTTCGGCCTGTCAGGATCAGCTCATTCGCGATCTTCGGCGGGATCGCCCGCGGTAGCCGGACAACTCCGCCCGCACCGGCGATGAGACCCACCTTGACCTCGCTGAGGGCGAACTTCGCCGCCTCGTCGGCAACAACGAGATGGCATGCCAGTGCGATCTCGAAGCCGCCGCCCATCGCGTACCCATTGACAGCGGCGATCACCGGTTTCGGCATCGCCTTACGGCTGGTCAGACCGCCGAATCCGTTGAGCGGCGCATACATCGGCTTCCCGCTGGCCGAGTAGAGCATGTCGTTGCCTGCGCTGAACGACTTCTCACCCGCGCCGGTGATGATCGCGACCCACAGCTGCGGGTCGGCGAAGTAGGCGTCGAAAATCTCGTCGAGCTCCTCATTCGCGGGCGGATGAAGACAGTTGCGCACATCCGGGCGATTGATGATGACCTCGAGCAGCGGACCGTCACGACGGACAGCGACGTATTCGTAGTCATCGCGTAGTGCTGGCGCGCGTGTGGCCACTGCGGCGCTCCCCGGTAGCGTCGCTCGGTTTCCGTACCCGTGGGCCGTGACATGGATTCGCCGGCCGATCGGTTGCTCCGCGTGCTCCAGCAGGTCCATCAGCTCGTCCTCGCCGGACGCGACCTGGGCAATGAACCGTCGGTCATCGGTGTCCAGTCGCCCGATGAGGATGCCGGTCTTTCGGCCGCGGGCGTGCTGAACCGTGTAGGTCTCGATCGTGGCCAAGCCCGTCGGATGCGCCTCGTGCACCGGACTGTCGAGTTCGTCGACCCGGGACTGCAGTTCAGCGCTGGCGTCGGCTTTCAGAGCGCACGGTGTGGCGCTGTATATCCCAACCGAGGTCTTGGACATGATTCCGCCGTTGGCCTAGATCAGCGCGGACGAACCCGGCTGTTCTCGGACGCGAGACACCGCCTCGGCGATGGCGTGCATCGTGTAGTTGTTGCCCGCGC